>JAJFIN010000082.1 GCA_021774955.1 Alphaproteobacteria bacterium
CTTCTGATGCCGCTTCATTCCGCTTTGTTTTGCGAGCCAAATCCTGCACCAGCAAAATATGCTCTATCGCTGATACGATCGTACACAGATGAAGTTAGATCCCCTCTCGTTCCTGCTAGCGAAAATGCACGCGCTCATGTGAAAGCAGCAATGATCCATGCGGGCATCCTGGACAGCTAGGACCCACGGAAAATGGCAGCGAAAAAGAAAAGCGCGAAAGATGGCAAGAAGGTTATCGCTGAAAACAGAAAGGCTCGATACGCCTATTTCATTGACGAGGTCTTTGAAGCTGGATTGCTGTTGACGGGCTCGGAAGTGAAATCGCTGCGAAATGGTATAGCTAACATAGCCGAAAGCTATGCGAGCGGAGAAGGTGGAGAACTTTATCTAATTAATTCAAACATTCCAGAATACTTGCAGGCCAACCGATTCAATCATCATCCGCGCCGACCTCGGAAACTGTTGATGCATCGCAAGGAGATAAATAAACTTGGAGCGGCTGTACAAAGGGGGGGATTTACGCTGGTCCCTTTGAGGCTCTATTTTAACGAAAAGGGTCGGGTAAAGATTGAGCTCGGTTTGGCGCGCGGGAAAAAACTACACGATAAAAGACAAACCGAAAAAGATCGCAGTTGGCAACGCGACAAAGCTCGTTTAATGCGCGAACGAGGATGAGGAACGGGGAAAGTGGAGAGATATATGTCCGACGATGGTGACAAACAGGTTTCCAATGAGGGCGCACTGAAAGAAAAACTGGTTCGGACAAAGCAGCAATGGGCAGAAGACGGACGGCTGATAACGGGCAATCCGGATGAAGAACAACGAGATCGCCTTCCACCTGGGCAACGTCTTGTCACCAATTGGCCGGTTCTTGATCTCGGTATTCAACCCAATATTGAACAGACCGATTGGAAAATTGAGATATCTGGCTCAGTTGAGAACCCGCTGAGCTGGTCATTCGATGATCTTATGTCTCAACCTCAATTTGAAAGTGTATCTGATATTCATTGCGTTACTGCCTGGAGCCGATACGACAATCATTGGCAGGGTGTTTCAGCTCAACACATTCTGTCACTTGTCCACCCCGCCAAAGACGCGAAACACATCATTTTTCATTCATATGATGGCTACACAACAAACGTCACCTTAGAACGTTTTTCTCATGAGGATGTTCTGCTCGCCCACAGTTGGGAAGGTAGCAGACTTACGAGAGAACATGGAGCGCCGGTACGGGTAATCATGCCGCGGTGGTATTTTTGGAAAAGTGCGAAATGGATCAAAAAAATTGAATTTTGTTCCGATGATCAGGCAGGATTTTGGGAAGTTCGAGGGTACCACAATGAAGGCAATCCGTGGACGGAAGAGCGATACTCCTGATTTATTGCTAGCAGAGTGGGGGTATTGTTGTTCTGTCTGCTTGATCGCCTATTCAACAAGAATATGGCGAACCAGCACGATTAACGTGTCGATTGTCTCTGAATTTTTTGCTATGGGTAACAACAAATCTTCGGCTCTTAGATAACCGCTTTTCGGCCCAACATAAGGCGTCTGTGCAGCAATGGGTTTTCGTTCTTCGACAGTGCGCTGGCAATTTGACCAAATGGTGCTTGGTGGTTTTTGATGTAGGATTTCCGACATTTTCATGCCGGTTAGATCCTTGTTGAGTACTTCTACGATCTCTGTACCGATCATTCGATATTGAAAGTCCAATGGATCTGAAAGAACATCCAAAATGACGGCATAAGGTGCGACTTCAGGAAAGTCGAGGAGGTCAAAATTTCTTACGAGACCCTCAGGGTCTTGCCCTGCTTCCCTGTACCAAGCGTCGACAACAAGCTTGTGAGAGTCGTCGTTACTTTCCATTGTTGTGACACAGACGTTTGATGTTGATTCTTGATCAATGGTATCACGATATATTTTACTGGGTATAGTAACTTATGAATTAGACTTGCGTTTGTGTAGAAGAGTTAGTGCGTTATACTTGAGGTTGTTTGGTTGGATTTATTTTCGCTCTAAGAATGTGCGGATTTTTATAAATACAGATTCAAACATTTCTTCTGTAAGGCGCCCTGTATTCGTGTTGTAGCGCGAACAGTGGTAGCTATCTATGAGCCAGAGAGGTCGTCCATTATCAGACAATTCGTGGACAGCTTCATGACCAAATTTATGGTCAACTTGGCGTTCGCTCATTGTACGGATGAAACTTTCATGGGCAATGCGACCAAGAGCGAGAACTGCTTTTAGGTTTGGAAGCGTTGCCAGCCTCGCTTGAAGAAATGGGCGACAGGCGTTTATTTCTTGTGCTGTCGGTTTGTTTTGAGGCGGCACGCAACGAACGGCGTTGGTGATCAGGCAATTCTTCAGCGTGTATCCATCATCGGGACGAGAATCATAGGTGCCTAATGCGAATTCAAACTTCGAAAGAGTTGCGTAAAGAAGATCGCCGGCGTAGTCGCCGGTAAATGGGCGACCGGTTTGATTTGCACCTTTGAGACCGGGCGCCAATCCCACGATCAATAATTCAGCGTCTGGTGAGCCAAAAGAAAGAACAGGTGCATTGTGCCAAGTCGGTTGAGCGGTTTGATTGTCTTCACGAAAAGAAACCAAGCGAGGACAGAGGGCGCAATCCAATGGTGGTTCTGCGCGATTGAGGTTGGACATAGATTAACGATACCAGAATTATAGTGATTGAGAATCAATCAAGTTCGTAGGGATCTTCGTCGTAATCATCCTCGTCGTCTGCGTCCACTATAGAATCTTGCCGTGCTCGCTGGCCTCCAGTACGCCCGATTTGTTCCACAAGACTACTAAGTTCTATGAAGTGATCAGCTTGGCGGCGAAGTTCATCAGCTATCATTGGTGGCTGAGATTTTATGGTAGACACTACACTGACACGACAACCGCGTCGTTGTGCGCCTTCGAGCACGCGGCGGAAGTCTCCATCACCGGAAAATAGCACAATGTGATCCACGTGTTCTGCCATCTCCATGATGTCGACCGCGAGTTCGATGTCCATATCGCCTTTTTGTTTACGGCGTCCATTGGCATCTGTGAACTCTTTCACCGGTTTGGTGACCATCTTGAATCCGTTGTAATCAAGCCAATCAACCAGGGGGCGCAGAGGTGAATATTCCTGGTCTTCACTCATCGCTGTATAATAGAACGCACGGATGAGAATTGCTCGTTTTGAAAAGTGGGCGAGCAGTTTCTTGTAGTCGATATCAAAATCAAGAGACCGGGCGGCGCCGTAAAGGTTTGCTCCATCTATAAACAGCGCGATTTTTTCTTGAGGATAGAATGGCATTCCCAGTATTCCCTGTAATATGACTTTAAACTTGAAATATTGGGTATTATTTAGCGCGCAGTTCTCAGCTAAATCTAGAAACCAGGCGTTGCGACTCATGTCCGACATGTCGCCGTGTTATTAAAAAGTGGGAAGTGCTGTCGTCATGATTATTATTGGTCTAGGTGCCAATTTGTCGTCTGAAGTGGGAGGGCCTCAACAAACTCTCGAGTTTGCGATTGACCGCATCGATCAACATGTTGAAATCAAAGTGATAAAACGATCAGGATGGTACCGTTCGGCGGCCGTTCCGGTCAGTGATCAACCAGATTTTGTCAATGGCGCTATCGCGGTGAAAACACCTATGTCTCCTCACGAGCTATTGAACTTTCTTCTTTCGGTTGAGCAAATTTTCGGACGGATTAGGGAGGAGCGGTGGTCGGCAAGATGTATCGATCTTGATCTAATTGATTACAATGGATTGGTGAAAACCAGCATTAACCCAGGATCTGAATTGGAATTACCTCATCCCCGGCTCCACGAGCGGTTGTTCGTATTGCTGCCTTTGGCGCAAATAAAGCCAGATTGGCAACATCCGATATCTCATATCGGGGTGGCAGACCTGATCGCCAAAGCCTCAAAAAAGAACGAAATTCACCTAATTGACGACTAATTACATAAATACACTTATAATTCAGACCAAATCGACCAAATAGATAGGTATGCTCTTGCGTTTTTATACATCACGCCCTAATTAGGCCGTTGATTTCCAGAGAGCTTGGAGTGAGCAAAAATGGCACGTGTGACAGTCGAAGATTGTGTGGATAAGGTTGCAAATCGGTTTGAACTGGTTTTGTTGGCTTCGCATCGATCTCGAGCCGTTTCGGCAGGTGAGGCTTTGACTGTTGAACGCGACAACGACAAAAATCCGGTTGTTGCATTGCGTGAAATTGCCGAGGAAACAATTGGTCCTGACAACATGAGCGAGCAATTAGTTGCGAGTATGCAAAAGCATATTGAAGTGGATGAACCTGAAGAAGACAACATGGCTTCACTTATGGGTGAATCCAGTCCTGATTTGCCAGAGTCCACCCCTCTGACCGAAGCGGATTTGCTTAAAGCGTTGCGTACCGAAGGCCCGATTGGCGGACCTGGATCTGGTGTAAATTATGGTGGCTCGAGCGAGTAAACTTAAACTTGTCCATGATAGCTCTGGCGAAAAGGGTGAAGCACACTCTAACGGCGGAAAGAAAAAGCTCAAATTTCGTGCCTATGATTTGGCGGAGAAAGTAAAATCATACGATCCCAATGCCGATGAAGCGCTGATCAATTCAGCCTATGTTTATGCGATGAAGGCGCATGGGACACAAACCCGCCACAATGGTGATACCTATTTTTCACACCCTGTAGAAGTTGCCGGTATTCTGACTGAACTCAAACTTGATTCAGCAACCGTAGCAACGGGTCTTCTTCACGATACGGTTGAAGACACCAACAGCACCCTTGATGAGATTGAGAAACTGTTTGGACCCGATGTGTCTGCGTTGGTAGATGGGGTTACTAAACTTACGCGGTTAGAATCGGCATCGGAAGAAACGAAGCAAGCGGAAAATTTCCGTAAACTGATGATTGCGATGTCGAAAGATGTGCGAGTTTTGCTGGTCAAACTTGCAGACCGTCTACACAATATGCGCACTCTTGAGCACCATCCTAAGGATGCTAGCCGACGACGTATTGCAATGGAAACTTTGGAGATTTTTGCGCCACTTGCCGGTCGAATGGGTATTCAAGACTTTCGCGATGAACTCGAGGATCTGGCTTTCGCAACCTTGTATTCAGAGCAACGCGATACGATTATCAAGCGTTTGACATTTCTTTCAGATGAAAGCGATGATCTTATCAATCGTATTGCTGAGCAAATCGAGTCTCTTTTACAAGAAGCATCAATCGAAGCTGTGGTGTCTGGCCGACAGAAACGTCCGTTCTCGACTTGGAGAAAACTCCAGAACAAAGAAATATCCTTTGAACGCCTTTCCGATGTGATGGGATTTCGAGTGATTGTTGCCGATGTAGATGATTGTTATCGGGCACTTGGGGTCATTCACCAGGCCTGGAAACTCGCACCGGGTCGTTTTAAAGATTATATTTCAACGCCGAAGCAAAATGGTTATCAGTCAATCCACACGACCGTTGTAGGCCCTGAGCGCCAACGCGTTGAAATGCAAATCCGAACCCATGCGATGCACGATATTGCTGAGCGCGGTGTCGCAGCCCATTTCTTTTACAAAGATGAAACGGAAGCGGGCGACAAATTTGGTGGTGGACACCGGAGCAAAAGCAATCCCTACCGTTTTCTAAATCACATTGGTGAGCTACTCGAACAATCTGATACGCCGGAAGAGTTTCTTGAACACACCAAGCTCGAAATGTTTTTGGATCAGGTGTTTTGCTTCACACCAAAGGGTGATTTGATCGCGCTACCACAGGGAGCGACTGTTGTCGATTTTGCTTATGCCGTCCATACCGATGTTGGTGATACATGCGTCGGTGCAAAAGTGGATGGCACCCAAGTGTTGTTCGATACGGTGTTAAAAAACGGCGATACGGTTGATATCCTTCGCTCAGAAGCACAAAAACCAGATCCCAATTGGGCAAAATTTGTAACCACCGGCAAAGCACGTTCTGCAATTCGGCGTTTTGTTGTGGCTCAAGAGCGTACTGAATTTCGAACGCTTGGGTCTGGAATGCTGGAAAAAGCGTTCCAGCAGGAAGAACAAGAGCTGAATGAAAAAGGACTGGAAGAAGCGCTCAAACGACTGGACCTAGATAATGTAGACGACATTTACGTCGAAGTTGGGCGCGGTCATCTAACCGGACTTCAAGTTTTGCACGCGGTCTATCCGGGCTACAAACCAAAGTCTCGTTGGGTCCGGTCAAACTTTATGCGTTGGCGATCAAAAAAGGTCGACGACACTGTTATTCCGATACGTGGGCTAACGCCGGGACTAGCCGTTCATCTGTCCGATTGCTGTCACCCAATCCCGGGTGACCGCATCGTCGGCATTTCGGAAGCCGGAAAAGGGATGAATGTTCACATTATTGATTGTGCCGTGCTTGATGAGTATCAGGAAACAGCTGACAAGTGGGCGGACCTCGCTTGGGAACCGAATGCCTCTGAAGCAATTTCAACAATTGGCCGGATACGCGTTTACTTAAACGATAGAATTGGAGCTTTGGGTGGTTTGTGCACAAGAATTGCTGAGCTTGAGGGCAATATCACCAATGTTAATATTAATCACCGGCAAGGAAAGCTTGTTGAAGTTATCGTTGATATTGAAGTTGTTGATGTTCAGCACCTCACTCACATAACAGCGACTCTCCGTGCGAATCCAAATATAAACTCGGTGCGCCGAGTTCGAGGTGCCTGATAGCGCGTGGATGGTATGAACCAAGACATTGTACTAAAAGAATTCAAAGATGCTGAGGCACTTTTGGAAGGCCATTTTGTCCTTTCTTCAGGCAAGCATAGCGATCGGTACCTACAATGTGCGCGGGTTTTGATGGATCCTGTGCGATCAGCCCGGCTTTGTCAGGCTTTGGCTCAAAAGGTGCGTTCCGAGATTGATGAGAGCATTGATTTAGTGGTGTCACCTGCGATGGGTGGTGTCGTAGTGGGGTATGAAATGGCCCGCCAGCTTGGAGTTCCAGCGATTTTCTTTGAGCGTGTTGATGGATCTTTCTGTTTACGTCGCGGGTTTGATATTCCCGATAACGCGAAATGTCTGATGGTTGAAGATGTTGTCACCACAGGGCTTTCTTCTCGTGAGTGTATTGATGCAATTCGCGGCGAAGGTGGCGATGTGGTGGGCGGAGCTTGTTTGGTCGACAGGTCAAATGGAGCGGCCGATATTGGAACAAAGCTTGTTCCTTTGATAATGCTCGATGTTCCAACATTTGACACAGAAAATTTACCATCTCATCTGCAGGATATACCTGCCCATAAACCTGGTAGTCGGGGAATGAAATAGGGCTTGATGCCTCGGAACACACTCATGTTTAGACGTCGTACGCCGTTAAGCACGATCGATCGGATTAGAAATAACCTGTTTCCGAAAACCGGGATGGTCCGCGCGTGGCGTTATCATTGGAAGAGATTAAAGCGTCTCAATGGATCTCCCCACACGATAGCCATTGGGTTTTCAATTGGCGTATTCGCATCATTTTCGCCGTTCTTAGGTTTGCACATGATATTGGCACTGATAATTGCGTGGTTGTTGCGCGCAAGTATTGTGTCAACGTTGGTGGGGACCACCCTTGGGAATCCACTGACATATCCTTTTATTTGGTTTGGCAGCTACGGGATCGGGAATATATTACTTGGACGCAATAATGATGGGCCTGTGGATGGGGATATGGAGATAGGTTCGGTATTCCCGGGCATTGCGGATGCATCTTCTGGAGTGTTCCAAGATTTGCTTCTGCCGCTTTTTGTTGGTGGGACAATTTTAGGAGGTATCGTCGCAGCTGTTTGCTATTGGTTTGTTGCGCGTTCAATCCACGCCCATCAGGAGCGGCGTCGCAATCGTTTGAAGAGTTCCAGGGTGATGGACACGGGCACAGGTGTTCAGGCATAGTTGACGACTTGATTGTGTGCTCAAGAATTTGTAGTGGAATAGGTGAAATGTCGGTGATCAGAGAACTTAGATTGGGTGTAAACATTGATCATGTGGCGACCATCCGAAACGCACGTGGTGGTGGGCATCCTGACCCAGTGTTAGCGGCAAGGCTTGCGGCGAAAGCAGGTGCAGATGGCATCACCGCGCACTTGAGGGAAGATCGACGACACATCGGTGACGATGATATTGAGCGGTTAAGCAGTGAGATCGATTTACCTTTGAATCTTGAAATGGCTGCGACCGATGAGATGCTGGCGATTGCACTTCGACACCAACCAAATGCTTGTTGTTTAGTTCCAGAAAAACGCGAGGAGCTGACGACAGAAGGTGGTTTGGATGTTGCTGCAAAACACAATCAGATTGCACCTTATGTTACGAAACTCGCAGAAGCAGGCATTCGCGTTTCTTTGTTTATTGATCCAAGCAGTGTGCAATTTGCCGTTGCTAAAGCTATGGGTGCGCATATCGTCGAGCTTCACGCAGGGGCATATTGTGAGGCTGTGATTTCTGGCGATGATGCCCAACGAGATATCGAACTGAAGCGATTGCAAATGGGTGCTGCGGAAGCTCACGATGTTGGGCTTGAAGTTCATGCAGGTCATGGATTGACTTTTGATACGGTATCTCCGGTTGCTGCTATTTCAGAAATTGTTGAACTCAATATTGGACATTTCCTGATTGGAGAGGCAATTTTTGGTGGATTGGATTCAACGATCAAGCGCATGCGTGCATTGATGGATCAATCGAGAGCGAATGCGCTCGGCGCGAGGTCTGCTTGAACCAATGATTATTGGCCTTGGCAATGACATGATCGACATACGCCGTATAGAACGCACGTTGGAGCGGTTCGGGGATCGGTTTGTACAACGTATTTTTACTGAGATCGAACAGTCGAAATCTGATCGCCGACGGAACCGAGCTGCGAGCTACGCTAAAAGGTTTGCCGCTAAAGAAGCAACATCAAAGGCATTGGGAACAGGGTTTCGTAAAAGTGTCTATTGGCGTGACCTGGGAGTGGTCAATTTACCTTCCGGCAAACCCAGTATGCATTTAACGGGTGGTGCGGCTAGAAGACTTTTGGATATTACGCCAAACGGAAATCGCGCAAAGATTGACTTGACGATTACTGATGATTATCCGCTTGCGCAAGCAATTGTCATTATCTCGGCATGGCCGGAAGAGCACGAAATATTTGAGTAGGGGGGATCCGTGATTCAAAACGGAGCGTTGGGTCGATTGGCCCAGTTGTTTAACAATGACTACAAATCTACGTTGTCGAATACGGTGGGGTTGCTCAAGGCTGCGCGGCGCGGTGCTGAGTCGATAAAAGTCGATCTCGAAAAGGCACTTGACCTGGTCAATGATATCTACAGTGCTGAAGGTGAAGACCGGGAATCTCAAATAGCGCTGTACAGAGGTGTTGTAAAATCGATTGAAGCAACCACCAAGGCCGCCGCAAAAAATGGTTTCTCTCTTATCGACGACAGTGATTACTCGGTTGAGATTGCGAAACCTACGGGGTCTTGGAAACGTTCAATTGAACATCATGAGCTCAATTCCGGAAAGGACGGGCTAGACCTTCCTGTTTCCGATGAATTTGGAGGATCGTTCACACAAGACGATGCTCAGAAACGCATTGCAGCGGCAATGAAAAAAGTGAATAGAGCACTTTCATCGTTTAATAGCGATTTGGATGCGGTTCAGTCCCAAGCAGATAAAGCAGGTCCAATTAAGCAAAAGAAAGCAGATGATGAACAGGAAGATGTTTTTCTTGAAATCGTCAAAACTGTTGTGATTGCTCTAGCGATAGCCATTTGTATACGGACTGTTCTTTTTCAGCCATTTAACATTCCCTCTGGAAGTATGAAATCGACATTGCTTGTCGGGGATTATTTATTTGTTTCCAAGTATTCATATGGCTACAGCCATAAATCACTGCCATTCGGTGTTCCGTTTTTTCGGGGTCGAATATTTGAACGTCAACCTGAGCGAGGAGATGTCGTTGTTTTTAAGCTGCCGCGAGACGGCAAAACGGATTACATCAAACGGTGTGTCGGATTGCCTGGCGACAAGATCCAGATGATATCAGGTGTTTTGTATATCAATGGTGAAGCTGTCCCCAAAGAAAAAGCGGGTATTTTTACGGACATTAATATCCCTGCAAACACTCGCAAGAATATTCAAGAATATGTTGAAACGCTTCCCAATGGGGTCAGACATATAACGTTGGATGAAAAATCTTTTGAAAGAAATGATGATACAGGTATTTTTGTAGTCCCAGATGGCCATTACTTTATGATGGGTGACAACCGAGATAACTCGTCTGACAGCCGGGTGTTTACATCCGGTGTGGGATACGTACCTGCGGAAAACCTTGTTGGTCGTGCAGAATTGATTTTCTTTTCAACCAATCAAAGTGCAAGGTTGTGGGAAATTTGGAAATGGCCTACGACCATAAGATATAGTCGCTTGTTCCAAAAAATTAATTGACTGAACAATTGGCGTTAGCCTGAAACACTGGATACTAAATGAATACCGTGACCACGGATGCAATAGCAGCATTTGAGAAACGTATTGGTTATCGCTTTGAAAATGGCGTTATTTTGAAACAAGCTCTCACA
>JAJFIN010000083.1 GCA_021774955.1 Alphaproteobacteria bacterium
CGAATCACAAAGACAACACACTCCATATCACACAATTGAAATACAAATCATCTGGTCATTCACCAAAGTAGTCTATGAATCCTGGTTCGCTCACGATCAGTTCTGCGCTTCTGTATGTATACCTCGGGGGATTGAACCGAACCACTGTACCGTACGGTGTTCCAAGATAGGCATAGAAACGGTATGGCAATTTTCGACGTATTTTTCTTGTATAGCTTCTGTCTTTATCCCATAGATCTCTGTTCTCACTGTTAACGGCGCTTTTGTTCCGTGTTGGTGTGTGGGTATGCAACCAAGCCACTGGATACCCACTCATCGCAACATCTACGCTATTTTTTGTACCCACCGACTCACCCCCAAGATAAAACCCGGATGATTCATCGTAATATATCGCTGCCCCCCTCTCGCGCTTATTACTATCGTCATCACTCTGAGTATCCGCTCCAAAACTCTGAAGGACACCAGCCGCAAAATCATCCAATTCTGCAAGAAAATCCGAGTCGAAGGCTTTGCCGTTTTCGTCGACATCCCACTCACTCCAGAACTCTTCGTATTCTGGATCGTCGTCTGAGAAAACATCTTGCTCTTCTTCCTCAAACAGTTCTTCCTCATTGTTTGAAAATATATTTCTGACCCTCGAACCGAACCCTTTTTCCTCTTCTTCAAAATCGCCTTGAAATCCCGAATGAACGACCAATCCATTGAGATCGACCGCAGGCTCTTCGAGCAATGTCGAATAGATCTGCGCTGCCGCCTGTGTTGTGCTTTGGGGTTCTTCTGCATCCGGTGAAAACCCGTCGGGATAAGGGTGGTGCGCCGGCTTGCGTTTGGGTTTGATGCGGCGGCGTGAGGTGCCAAGCTGATTGGGGTAGCTAGATCTGGGATTTTGATACATCGGATTGTCCTTTGCTTGCCTGATGTGTGTTTGTGGATTCGCTGCCCGCCCCCTCACCCCTCCCCTAAAAACAACCGCACGACATCGCTTGCGCCTTGAAGGGGCGTGAAGGTGAGGATGGAGAAAAGGCCGCGGGCCTGGGTGCGGGTCAGTCCCTCCGTGTAGATCTCTAGCGGCGGCTCTTCATCGAACCAGACGCCGTCGAGGGTTTCGCCTTGCCATTTGCGGCGGCCTTGCTCGTAGGACTTAAACGCCAGATAAGACGTGCCGCCGGAGCTATGGGCGATGGTCACGTTGTCGAGCGCATCGGGCACGGAGCGGGCGCTGGTCGTGTTCAATAGACAATCTTTGGGGATCATGGCTGTACCCCACTCGGCCTGATTGGACGGCGGGCCGATCAGATGTTTTTGCACATTGTCGCGCGTGGTGATGCCGGTATCAGAGCCAGCCCATAGGCGCACCGGCTTGTCAAAACGTCGCCCTTGCCACCAATCGGCATAAAGCCCGGTGAGGTGCATGGCCCATTCGGCTGCGCCGCACGTGGTCTTGCCCAGTTGATTGCCAGCCATCAGTAGGCGTTCGCCGCGGCTCAGGCCTGCATCATGAAAGCTCTTTTGCTTTTTGTATGGACGGTAGTTGCGCAAGTGGTTCTCGCGCTTGCGACGCGCTTTCTCCGCCAAGGCTCGCGCTAGTTCCAAGGACTTCAGTCGTGAGCAATCGGATGCGTCGTTCGAGGTCTTCATCACTTAAATCTTCCAAGGGATCGAAACTCACGGAAACTTCTTTGGGCAGAAGGCCGGTGACAATGCGGATGTAATCGACCGGCTTGGTCTCGCGACATTCAGCGAGAACGTCAGCGCCGTGGGTCTGCCAATCATCATAAAGGGCGTCGAGAAATTCTTCAGCGAGCTTGGTGCGCGCGCCCATGGGTCGACCTTTGGGATTGCCCGATTGACCCTTGTTCCAACGAAAGGGTTTGATGGCTTTGTCGCGGTTTTTCTCCGCCATTGCATTGGGACTCCTCACGAAAAAACCCGCCGATGGCGGATGCCAATTTGCGAGTTTTGGATGGGCTTCTTGGTTTGTTTTTTGAGTGTGATAAAACTACCCCTTAAAGGTTTCCGTGGCAAGCGATAAAGGCTTAAGGGTTAGCAATGTTCCGCCATCGGAGCGCCGTGTATTTTTGAAATGGTACGAACCACGGAACGGATGTGACGGAATATCGGGCTCAAATATTTCTTCTTATTAATGTCTTTGCTTCGTGGCATAGTCACGCGAATGTAAAAAAAATAATACGCGCCCGGGAGAGACCAGATGGAGCATGCCGTTCAAGTAGAACTCCTTCAAAAGCTGATGAAACAGCTTGATGACGGGGTCAATGTCGATGCCGGCGTGATGTTAAAAAACAAAGCGTCGGCCTATACCTGTCCGGACATGGCAAAGCGCGAATGGGAGACGTTCTTCCGTACTCATCCACAAATCATCGGGCTCAGCGGTGATCTGCCGGAACCGGGCAATTTCATCACGGTTGAAGATTTTGGCGTGCCGGTGCTGGCGACCCGCGACAAAGAGGGCACGTTCCGAGCCTTCCACAATGCCTGCCGCCATCGTGGCGCTATGGTGACAACGGAAAAACGCGGCAAACAGGCGAAGTTCACCTGCCCGTTCCATGGCTGGACCTTTGGCAGTGACGGCGCGCTCATCGCTGTGCCGATGGAGGATCACTTTGGCTCGATAGATAAATCCTGCCATGGCTTGATCGAACTGCCAGCGGTTGAGAAATATGGCTTTCTGTGGGTCCATCCAGACCCCAAGGGCGAGATCGATGCCGAGGCCTTGCTTGGTGGCCTGGCGCCGGAGTTTGACTCCTGGGGCTTTGATCAGATGGTCAATAAGGACGGCGCGACCTATGCCATGGATCTCAATTGGAAGCTGGCGATCGATACGTTCGGCGAGACCTATCACTTCAAACGGTTGCACAAAAACACTTTAGCTGAAGGGTTCTATGGCGACGTTCAATGCTATGACATTTTCGAACGCAATCACCGGATGATCCTATGCGTAAAATCAATTGACGACATTCGCGGCACGCCGACCGACAATTGGAAGATGTCGAACGGTGGCTTCCCCGTCTATTATCTCTTTCCCAATATCCAATTGAATGTCGGCGCGGCGGGCATGACCATGGTGCGGGTCTATCCAGACCCGAAGGATCCCAATCGTTCGATCTCGCAGGTGTCATTTTATTTCCGGCCTGAGCTTCTCGCTGCCGAACCCGAAAAGCTGATGCAGATTGCCCATAATTTTGGGCGCGTCATACAAGGGGAAGATTATGCCGTGGCGGAGACAACGCAAAGAGCGGCGCAAGCGGGCTTGCAGGACTATGTCATCTATGGCCGCAACGAACCGGCATTGCATCATTATCACAATACCTACCGGTCCGCACTCGGCTTAGAGCCCTTGGAAGTCTTTGAATAGATTAGTTCTGGCAAAAGGCAGTGCGAAGGGATATTGCTCCTCTCCCTTTATGACGAACGTTCGAGCAATCCGGTGTCCGAGCCCACAAACACATCTGACCCAAGGGCCAGTCGCACGCGCGCACTGACCATTTCTGCATTGATGGTTGCCGGGACGGTCATGGGCATGTCGGGCATCGATCTGGTGTTGCCAGCCATCCCGCATTTACCATCGGCGCTTGGTGGCTCGATTGAAGCCGCGCAATTGGTGATCGCGTCATTTGTTGCCGGGAGCGGTGTCGGCATGTTGGCGGCTGGAACACTGGCGGCCCGGTTTGATCGCTCGTGGGTGCTGATCCTATCGCTTGCGAGTTTCGCATTGGTCTCGCTTCTGTGCAGTACCGCAGAGAGCACCAGCATGCTGATCTTCCTGCGCTTCTTGCAAGGCGTCACGTCAGCGGCACCGGCGGTGCTTGCGCCGGGCACGATCCGCGCATTGTTTAGCGAAGAAGGCACGATGCGGGCGCTCGGCGCGCTTGGCAGTATTGAATCGCTGGTGCCCGGCTTGGCGCCTATCGCCGGGGCGTGGTTGTTTGTTCAATATGGTTGGGGTGCCTCGTTCACCGTGACAGCGGCTTTGACTACTGCCCTGGTCATCTGCCTGTTCCTGGTCCGTAAAACATTGCCACAGATCCCAGCTCACGCGCGCAGCGGAAGCTATTTGAGCCTGATCAAAAACCCGGTCTATCTGCGCTATTCACTCAGTCAAGCGATGGTCGTCGGCGGGCTGTTGGTGTTTGTCTTTGGCGCGCCGACCGTCATCATACGGACCATGGGTGGAACGCTGACAGACTTCATCATCATGCAGGCTGTTGGTGTGGCCTTTTTTATTGTATCCGCCAACTTGTCAGGCAAACTCGCAACGCATTTTGGGGCTGAGCGTACCATCCTGTTCGGCTCTGGGCTTGCTACCTTTGGGGCGTTGGCCCTGCTCGTCTATGCGCTCACCGGCATCAATGATCCGTTTTGGCTGGTGTTTATCTTTCCGATGATGAATACCGGGCTCGGCATTCGAGGGCCGGTGGGATTTTTGCGCGCGATCCTCGCCGCACGCGGGGACGATGATCGTGGGTCATCATTATTGATTGTGGCGCTAACGGCCACCAGTGGCGGTGGCACGGCTTTGCTTGCGCCGTTTATCACCTTGGGCCTGCCTGCGCTGACCTTAGCGACTTTCGGCATTCAGGCGTTTGCCTTGGCGCTGTTGATTGTCCTGCCCCGCCTTGACGACAACGCGTCACTCACATGAGTAATTCAAAATCCTGCGCGCCTTGCGAAACGCCATTCACGACAATTTCCAACCGGTGTGTACCGGAATAGTAGACCCGCGTGGTAATCTTGCGCATGGGGTGTTTGCGCTTGGCGCTTAGGATTTTCTTCGAGCCAAGCGTTGTCGTTTTCCACTTAAACACCTTGGGTGAGGTCGAACCATTGGCTTTGCGGTGATGGATGACATAATCGATGATCAGGTCTTGAGCCTTGGTCTTGTCGGACAGGAGGCTCATCTCAAACTCCAATGCTTGGCCAAATTTCACCTGTGGAGTTTTGATTTCCAACTTCTCAAGTTTGACCGACGGTGGTCCATAGCCGAGCGCCTTCAGTGTTTTGGCATGGCCTTGTTTGATCAATGACCGACAGGCGTGGCGCACGAGTTTCTCACGTTCCGCACTCGCCCCCTTCAACCATTGACCGGCGATTTTGGCGACACGATCTGGGTGGTCCTTGGCGATGTCATTTAAATTGTTGGCGACAGATCGCCGGACATATTCTTCATTGTCGTCTTTGAGCCGGTCCAAGAGCGGCAGGATCGGTGCCGGGTCGGCAATGAAATCAGGTAATTGCATGGACCAGGGTAGCCGCGGGCGCGTACCTTCTGACACCAAACGGCGAACATGGCGGCTCGGGTCCTCAATCCAATCTTCAAGCACGGACAATGTGCGTTCCGGCTGGTCGAGTAAAAAGAAACGAATGCCAAATTCCGAGCTAAAATGTTTGGTCAGTTGGCGCAACACATTCATGGAGGTGTCAAAATGACCGAGACCATGATGGCCGACATATTGGTTCATCGGTAACACCGCCCATCCGGAGATCCCGGCATCGGTGATCGTCGCACCGCTAATCTCGCCGTCATCGTCGGGTGCGAGACTGGCCAGCATGATGTCCGCCGCGTGCTCAAAATCCTTTGGCAAATGCACAGCCATCGCTTCGGCGATCTGCGTCTCTCGTTCTTTAAGCTCAAGGGCGTCCAGCTTATACGCTGCCTTTTTTTAAACCCCTCTTGATCAAAGTCTCGCCAGTGCTTGGCAAAATGCACCGCCATGCCTTGGATCAGCTTCTTGTTATAATTGTTCTTAAACGGCTCAGGCATGGGCTTTCTTTCTGGCCTTCAAGCCATCAATCAACAAACAGATCTCGCGGTAGACTTCCTGACAGGTGCGCTTTTGGTTCTTGGCTTCGGACATGAGCAGGATGCCTTCATTTAACATACCCGAGATCAAAGATGCCATGATCGGGACGGACGAAACTTTGATGGCATTTTCATCCACACCGAATTTCAAACCTTCAACAAGAGACTGGACACCGGTGGCACGCTCAATCTCTCGAGCTTCGTTCAGGCCGAGCACTGCCGGCCCGTCGATCATAGCAATCTGGACAAATTCAGGCCGCGAGGCTTCTTGCAAGAAGGCCAGAGAGCCCCGCTTTAGCGCTTCGACAGGGTCTTTGGTTTTAGCGGCATTTGCCTCAATGGCGTCCAACACTTCGTTTTGTAGGTCTTCGACCACAGCGCGGAACAATGCCTTTTTGTCTTCATAGTGATGGTACAAGGCACCACGACTGACGCCTGTTGCCTTTGCCAATTGTGGTGTCGAAGTTGCAGCATACCCTTTGGACGCAAAGGCTTTGCGCGCAGATTTCACCAGCTTTGCCCGCGTCGCCGATGAACGATCTTCTTGTTTCATGATCTTTCCTCTTGACAACATACAGTCTGTTTGTTTGTGTATACATACAGACTGTATGTTTATCATATGAGATTCGTATAGGCCCGGCAATCTCAATCGAACCGAGGACAAGATCCATGAAACTTTCTAGCTATTATCCGGTCATCGCCGTCGACGATGTGGCGGTAAGCACGGCCTTTTATAAAAAACACTTTGGTTTCGTCGCCGCATTCGAGACTGATTGGTACGTTCACCTCACCTTACCGAACGAAGATGGTGCCGGTCCCGTAATTAACTTGGCGATATTGGACGCCAATCACCAAACCATCCCGGAGGGATACCGCCTTCCGGCCCAAGGTGTGTTGCTCAATTTTGAAACCGAGGATGTGGATAACTTTTATCAGGCCATGAAAAACGCTGATGTTGCAATTATTCAAGCCTTACGTGATGAAGATTTTGGGCAACGTCACTTCATCATGCGTGACCCTCAGGGCGTTATGATTGATGTGATCAAACCAATTCCGCCGAACGCGGAATTTGCCAGTGATTACAGCGCTGAAGCCCTACCGCATTAGGTCACGCACCAAACATATCCAATTTTTGCCAATAAAATTAGTAACTTGTGCAGACCGCTTCGTTGCTGAGGCGGTCTGCACGCGGTAATCAGATAGACTGTACACGCACTTAATCGTGACCGCCGCTATCTCCTTGTTCTAATTGGGATTCCGAATGATCTCTACAACAAATTCAACGCGGTTTTAGATTTATATTGGACAGTTTTGTGATGGCCTCATATAGTTCCGCTCGGGTAACATTGGAGGCGGGGATGAGACGAATAGCGGGTGGGCTATGCGTTTTTGCTTTTCTGACAGCATGCGCGGCATCACCACAAAAGTTACAACAAAGTGCGGCCGGTCTTAGTGACAACGGATTGTGTCAGACCTATCTGAATGATTCCACGATTGGACATCAGACAGGCGACACGAGTGCTGAAACAAAAAGGTTGGAAACCGGCCTGATCGACGAGATGATCAAGCGCGATCTGGATCGCGGTGAATGCACCGTGTTGCTGTCAAAGTCAAACCCTGTTGTCAGCAATAGTGTCTCTGGCGGCGCGTTCGTCCGAGCGTCAATGACGACATCTGACCAGACAGGGCCTAATAATGCGGTGTACGGACCTTCCTACGCTTGGGACCGGTTCGCCAATCAATTAGGCGAGCCGACCTGGCGCTGTCGCAATTTACAGACGAGCCAAGTTGTTGCCTTCCGTCATTGCGATGGCCTTACACAAGCCGATTCAACTTGGGTTGATAATTAAGGCGAGCCCTAGTTTTCGGCTAACTTTCCAACGCAGCGATGCGGCCAGCACGCAGGGTTTTCTTGCTGTCGGCAAAAGCCGTTGGCGATAGTGTTGACAGATGCTGCGCGAGACCTGCTGCAGCTTCCTCAAGTGCAGCTCCATCTTCGGCGAGCTTGGCAAGAAAACCGGCCTGGGCCATTTCGCTCGGCGACATCGGCAGCGCGCCAAGACCCATGCGTTCAAAAATAGGTCGCGGCAAAGCCGACTCACAAATCGGTACAAACCAATCAGGCACCGGGATGCCGATCTGCGTTTCATTGAGCATATATTTAAAACGGCCATCGAGACCCACGCGCACATCGCAGGCGCTCGCCAATATAAAACCACCGGCAACCGCATGGCCGGTGACCATGGCGACGGTCGGCACTGGGAACGTGTAGATCTTGATCATGGTCCGGCGGAAGGCGTTCGAAATATCGGTGATGGCATTCGGTCCACCATTGGCAATTGCTTCCAAATCAAGACCGGCGGAGAAAAACTTCTGGCGGCCTTTCAAGACTACGACCTTGGCACCATCGGCGGCGGCTTTATCGAAAGTAGCAGCCAGATCATCAAACCATTGAACGGTCATGGCATTGGCTTTGCCGTCGTCCATGATCAGACTGGCAATATTTTCATTGAGCTCGAGTTTGAACATCAGATCCCTCTTGTTTTTGTTTTTATGGGCTGGGCAGTGCGGGCATGAACAATGGGGGATTGTCCCACGGCGTGCCATCTAAGAAACGAATGTCTGTGTATAGCGTCACGGCGCGGCGTCGTTGGAGGGCGAGAATCGCCCGGTCGTAGTCGGCGCCATTGCCGCCAAGTGCCGCCATCTCACGCGTGGCCTGCCAATGAGCGACACTGGCATAGCGCGTCATGAGCCAGACTTCGTCGTAATCTGGGTTAGCTTTGCTCTCGCTGCCGCTGACAACACTTGCTGCCTCTTGCGGGTAGACGACCTGCCACATGCCGACGACCCGCGCGCCGATCTTTTCAAAGAACGGCCACACGCCCTCTTGGCTTTCGGCAATGAACATGTCGTAAGTGCCCGGCTTGATGCGGAAGTAGCGCAGAGTGATGATCGGCTCGCCGGGCTGAGCGATATCATGGCGGATGGTGAGCGGTGCGTCTTGGGCCGCGTCGCCTTCGACTTCAGATGTGGCGACAGCAAATTGTGCCGATGTCAGAATAAACACGAGCGCGAACACGCTTCGTCTCAATGATGAAATCATTCGATGGTTCCTTCACTCAGGTTTTGAAACTTGCTTGTGGTTCACGCCACCCAGGCGTCGAGTTCTTCAACAGCAAGGGCTGATTGCAAGAGGTGGATATTGATAATGACATTGACGCCGCAATCATTGCTGATGGTGGTGATGGCACGCCGGTCAGGGTGGAGCCCGCCGCGGAGTTTGCCAATTAGCTTTTGATAATGCGGCCAGCCTTCTTTTTCAAAGCCATAGCTATGCCAGACCTCACGCCAGTCTTGGGCGAAACTCCTCAGCATGACCTTATAGGTTTGCACGATCTTGGGGTCATTCGCGGGCTTGCCTTCAAAGTCTTCAATCACTTCTTCAACCAAAGCGGCGAGTTCGCCTGGTGCCATGACCGGTGCGGTGTTATACTTCTCGGTGCGGATCTCGATCTCTTTTCCCTCCGTATAGGGAATATGGTCGATCATCCCGGCTATCGTCTCTTTGTCTTTGTCGCGATCGAACGGTTCCATCTTGCGAACCATATCCCAGAAGCGTGACGACCCAGCTAAGTCGATGACCAGATGGATGCGGGTTTCATCGCTGTGATTGACGACCTTGTGGCGCAACCAGGAATCGAAAATCCAACACTCCCCGGCCTTCATATGCATCTCATCTTGATTGCAATGAAAGATGACTTGGGGATTGGTGATCAGCGGCACGTGAATGCGCACGCGCGCCTGCCAATGATAATTGACATCGATATGGCCGGAAACTTCGCTGTTGCCTTCGAGCCTCATCAACCGCGAGCGCGCCAAGACCTCGCCAAAGCTGGTCATGACTTGTTGGTGATAGGGGCAATGCGCCAGATGCGGCGTCATGCGCATGTCGCCGCCATAATCATTGTTGTCGCCGCCGTGCTTTGAAATGAGGGCGACGGCGCTGTTGCCTTTGAAACTATTGGGATGGGTCATCCACGCTTCCGGCGGCAAGGCCAAGGCCTCTTCGGCCAAGCGACCCGCGTCGAAGGAAAAAGGCAGCGGGATAAATGTTTTCGATAGTTTCATGGCGGTTCACTTAAGCTTCATTCAGACGGTCAGCTTAACGCATCTTATGACCGGCGACAAACAGCGTCAGC
>JAJFIN010000084.1 GCA_021774955.1 Alphaproteobacteria bacterium
TGATCGGTGCAGCAATACGATTTGCAAACAAAACCAACAACCAACCCAAAAAAGGTCTAACGCTCGTATTCACGAGTGGTGAAGAAACGGGTTGTGCCGGAGCCCTTCACCTTGTGAAAGAAGGGCATCACACTCTCGGAGAAGCAAGCGCCATGATTGTCGGCGAACCCACTGCCAACCAAGTTTCAACCGCCCACAAAGGTGCCCTCTTTATTCAAGCGACATCAAAAGGAATAACAGCGCATTCGTCACAGCCGGACAAAGGTGTGAACGCGATTTACAAAGCAGCGCGTGCCATAAGCCGGGTCGAAGAATATGGCTTCAATGAAAAGCCGCATCCGCTATTGGGATCACCGACAATAAACGTCGGCATGGTTTCAGGTGGCATGAATGTCAATTCAGTCCCCGACAGCGCGGAGTTTACAATTGATATTCGAACAAATGCGGTAAAAGAACATCAAGGATTTTATTCTGATCTTGAGACCTATTTAGGGAGTGATGTCGCGCTAGAAACGTTTACTGACATGCCCGCGATCTCAACATCAATTGATGATCCCTTTACTCAAATCGTCATGAATGCTTCAAAGGAGATCGGCGGTTCAGAAACGCCAACCGAGCCTTTAGGCTTACCCTTTTTTACCGATGCGTCAGCGCTCAATTCGCATTACAAGTGTCCCACAATTATTTTGGGACCCGGAGAGTTGTCCACCATGCACCAAACAGATGAATATTGCTATACGGACCGAATTGTTGAGGCTGAAGAGATATACCTAAAAGTAGCCGAGCGATGGTGTCTTTAAGTAGTGTTATAAATGAGCATGTTGGGAAAACTATGAACACCTATGTCAAAGCTGGGGGATTATCTATTGCTTCGGACCTCCACACATTTGTGTCGGAGAAATTCGTTGAACTCATCGGGCTCTCTTCGGAAGAAATATGGGCACGATTTGCCAAGATCGCTGAAGAGCTCATGCCGGAAAACGCGCGGCTATTGGCAAAGCGTGACCAGCTTCAGGCGGCGATCGATGACTGGCATAAAACCAACAGAGATATCGACACTGCTCTCGACCTTGCCGCATACAAATCATTTCTCACAGAGATCGGCTATCTCGAAGAGGAAGGCGATGATTTCACCATCGGTACTGAGAATGTCGATCCGGAGATCGCTCGCCTGGCCGGACCCCAGCTTGTGGTCCCGGTCACCAATGCCCGCTTTGCGCTCAATGCGGCCAACGCCCGATGGGGCAGTCTTTACGATGCCTTTTACGGCACCGACGTCATTCCTCTAACCACAGAACTCAACAACACCGGCCCCTATAATCCCAAACGCGGCGCCCTGGTCATCGCCCGCGCGATGGAATTTTTAGACCAAGCGATGCCGATTGCCGACGGTCGCCACGCAGATGTTGTTCGATACATGCTCGAGCAACCAGAAGGCGCGCGCCAACTCACACTCAAAGCCCAGCTCGACAATGGCAACGTAAGTCCGCTTGCAAACCCAGAACAATTTCTAGGGTTTCTGGGATCGGAGGACCAACCGTCCTCGCTTCTCCTGGTCAATAATGGTCTGCATATCGAGCTTCAGATTGATCCCACCCCTGTCATTGGAAAGACCTCCAAGTCGGGCGTGAAGGACATTGTGCTTGAAGCAGCGCTCACGGTTATTCAGGATCTCGAAGATTCTGTTTCAACCGTCGATGCCGCTGACAAGGTTGCCGCCTACCGTAATTGGGCGGGGCTTATCAACGGTTCCTTGCAGGAAACTTTTACCAAAGGCGGGAGGGAGATATCTCGTAAGTTGAACCAAGATCGCTCTTATGTGTCCCCTGAGGGTTCTGACCTGAACCTGCCTGGGCGCAGTCTACAGCTGGTGCGCAATGTCGGCCATTTAACCACAACAGATTGTGTTCTAGATGCTCAAGGGAACGAAGTTCCCGAAGGATTTGTCGATGCGTTTATCACAACACTTTGCGCTTTGCCGGGTATTCTGGGAAAAACGCGGTTCAAAAACAGCCAAACCGCCAGCGTCTATATCGTGAAGCCTAAGATGCATGGGTCGGAAGAGGTTCAACTTACGGACAGATTGTTTGCGCGGGTTGAGCAAGCTCTCAACTTACCCAAGAACACGATCAAAATTGGCGTCATGGATGAAGAACGCCGCACATCCGTCAACCTCAAAGAATGTATCCGGGCGGTCAAAGACCGAATCGTGTTTATCAATACCGGCTTTCTCGACCGGACCGGCGATGAAATTCACACCTCCATGGAAGCGGGCGCCGTCTTGCCGAAAGAGCAAATCAAGGCCGAGACCTGGCTCCAGGCTTACGAAAAACGTAATGTCGCGATTGGGCTTTCCTGTGGCTTTCGCGGCAAAGCTCAGATCGGCAAAGGCATGTGGCCAAAGCCAGATGAAATGGCGCAGATGGTTGCGGAAAAACATACCCATCTCGCAGCGGGTGCAAATTGCGCCTGGGTTCCATCGCCAACCGCTGCTGTTCTCCATGCCTTGCACTACCATCAGATAAGGGTTGATGTCGTTCAGGAGAGCTTACTCGGCACGCCAATACCAAATGTCGATCTGATCCTCCACCCACCCCTTCTAAAGGGGCAGAACTTATCAGCCGATGAAATTCAGCAAGAGCTTGATCAGAATATTCAAGGTATTTTGGGCTATGTTGTTCGGTGGATTGATCAAGGTATCGGTTGTTCAAAAGTGCCTGATATCAATAATGTCGGTCTGATGGAAGACCGCGCCACGCTCCGTATTTCCAGCCAACACGTTGCCAATTGGTTGCAGCACGGCATTTGCAGTGAGGCTCAAGTTCAAAAAACATTCGAGACCATGGCCGAGATTGTCGATCAGCAGAATACGGATGATGCTGTCTATCGTCCTATGGCGGCTTCACTGTCTGACAACATTGCGTTTAACGCAGCCTGCGATCTTGTGTTCAAGGGTCGCGCGCAACCGAACGGTTATACCGAACTCATTCTCACTGAAGCGCGACGGGCTGCTAAGGCGATATAAGCAGGGTTCCTAATCTACCAAATTAAGAAGACGCGCCGCGGCAACAGCAGCCGTCCGGTTTTTAACGCCAAGCTTGGAATAGATGTGTTGTAAATGCCATTTGATGGTGTTTTCCGATACGAACAACCGTTCGGCCGCGTCGGCGTTTGAACAACCGTCAAACAATAGTTTCAGAACGTCCATTTCACGATCAGAAAGTGCTTCGGTAATTACAGGGGCTTCTTTGAGCTGCGGGAGTGCGCCGCCAGCAGATTCCAAAAGATCCTCTAGGTAATCGCGCGGCAAACCGGTGGCCTGTCTGCTATCTTTTTCTGCAATTTCACGAACCAAGGAAAGCACCACAGGTCCTTCATCCAGAAAACTTCTGATGAGGCGGCCTTCAGCGCCATGTTTCAACGCCGACAGCATTGCTCTTAAGGCGGCGTCACTGTCACCTAAATTCTTACGGCAAATCGCTTCAATGATCAGTAATTTTACGGCACGTTGTTTTCGATTGTTCGACAATGCGCGTGATGTCGCTGCCTTGAGGCGGGAAATGACTGCCGGATTTGGGGCGACGAGACTTTCAAACCGAAGCTCACCAATTAGA
>JAJFIN010000085.1 GCA_021774955.1 Alphaproteobacteria bacterium
TCGCTTTGTTAAATTGTTTAGCTCGACTGTAAAGGAGGCCTTGATTGTGAAGGGCGGTAATATTCTTTGGTGAAACATCGACGGCCAAATCGTAATCAATTGCCGCTTCGTAATCACGATGGAGTTGAAAATAGGCGTTGCCGCGATCAGTGAGAGCAGCCGTATAGGTATCACGATCAAGATTGCCATGCTTGAGGCAGCGGCTAAAAAACCGCGCTGCGCTTTGATGGTCGCCCTCTCGTGAGCGTGCCCTACCGACAGCGCAGTCTTTGGTGTCAATTTCACCCTCACTGGAAAAAGTTTCTTGGTGTTGTGGATCTGCCGACGTTGTGAAGTATTCGCCCAACCCAAGTATCATTGCCAACAAAAAGGCAAATTCGATCATATACCGCCCCAGCCAATTGGTGCCGGTTCTCGCAACAATTGGGATGCATCCACCCATGTCAGAACCGGAATTCGATCTGAAAACTGCAGGATTTGTACCGGTTAGGTGGTTCATATTAAGACATTGGTAACTATTCCTGTTGGTTCGCCTTGACGTTTACGTAAACGTCAAATAGATTTTCTGTATCAGGAGATCGAATTGCCGGAACGTCGAGAGCAAATCTTTACGATCAGCGAATTGTCGAAGGAATTCGACATCACTCCTCGCGCTATTCGGTTTTATGAAGACAAGGGTTTGATAACTCCGGGACGTAAAGGTTTGAACCGGATATTCAGCAAGCGAGACCGGGCTCGTTTGACTCTCATCTTACATTTAAAAAAAGTCGGTTTTTCGCTTTCTGACATCAGTCAGATCCTAGACCTTTATGACATTCCTGATGGTCAATTGACGCAAGGCCGCGTTGCTCTCTTAAAGTTCAAAGATCGGATCACAGCGCTCGAACAACAGCAGGTTGAGATAGACCTGGCGATCGAAAAGCTGAAAGAAGGTTGCGAAGTGATTGAAAACCACCTTGCGGAACAGACCGAAAGGCGAGATCGCTCTGATACCGATGGTGTGATCGGTTTCAGCGTTGCACCCCAACCCCAAGTTTCGTGATCTGATTGTCGCGAGTTTCTTCAGATCAAAATAAGGACGAGAATTCATGCCTATCTATCAAGCACCCTTAAATGATATGCGGTTTTTGTTGCATGATGTTTTGCAGATAGAAAAATATGACAACCTTCCAGGGTTCTCTGATGCGCCTCGCGATATCATTAACGCCATCTTGGAAGAAGGAGCCAAGTTTGCTCAGGAAGTTCTACAGCCACTAAATCAGGTAGGCGACAAAGAGGGATGCACACGCCACGATGACGGCACGGTCAGTCCTCCAACAGGCTTTAAAGAAGCATACGGATTATTGGTTGAAAGCGGTTGGCCAGGGTTAACATCTGATCCCAATTTTGGTGGTCAAGGATTGCCGCGCGTATTGGGCAATGCATTTAGCGAAATGACTTCAAGCGCTAATATGGCATTCGGCATGTATCCAGGATTAAGCCATGGTGCCTACGCAGCCATCCAAAATCATGGAACCGATGAGCAAAAGGATTTCTATTTGCCCAAGCTTGTTTCCGGGGAATGGACCGGAACCATGAACCTGACCGAGCCTCATTGCGGCACAGATTTGGGGCTTATGAGGACCAAAGCGGTACCTCAAGCCGACGGATCTTACAAAATAACCGGCACCAAAATATTCATTTCCGCCGGTGAGCACGATATGGCGGAAAATATCATACATCTGGTGTTGGCGCGCATCGAAGGTGCACCGGAGGGTATTTCCGGCGTGTCGCTTTTTATCGTTCCCCGCAATCACATCGACGCAGATGGAACGATCGGTGCTCGCAATAATGTATCCTGCGGTGCGATTGAGGAAAAAATGGGCATTCACGGCAACGTCACTTCCGTGCTCAATTACGAAGGCTCTGTTGGATATCTAATCGGCGAAGAAAATAAGGGCATGCGGGCTATGTTCACGATGATGAACGAAGCGCGCTTGGGTGTTGGCCTCCAAGGCTTGTCTCAGTCGGAAGTAGCTTATCAAAACGCTGTTGCCTACGCCAATGATCGTTTGCAAGGGCGGTCGCTAACCGGTCCGAAGAATGCTGATGGCCCAGCAGATCCGATTATCGTGCATCCTGATGTGCGACGCATGCTGATGGATCACAAGTCGTTTAACGAGGCTGCACGTGCTTTCGTCTATTGGACAGCCCTTTGGGGTGACATTGAAGAGCGTTCTCAGGATGAGAGTGAATGTGAAAAAGGGTCAGATTATATGGCCCTGCTCACGCCAGTGATCAAAGGATATTTAACCGACAAGGGGTTCGACCATTGTGTCAACGCGCAGCAGGTCTATGGCGGTCATGGGTACATTGCTGAATGGGGCATGGATCAATTTGTCCGAGATGCTCGTATCGCTATGATTTATGAAGGGGCGAACGGCGTGCAGGCACTGGATCTCGTTGGTCGCAAACTAGCCATGAAAGGCATGCGTCCGATTACAACCTACATGGCTGAGCTCAGGACATTCGTCGAGGATCGTGCTGAAATCGTAGAGATGGCCCCCTTTGTCAAAGCTGTGGATACGGCTTGTGATTGTCTCGAAGAGGCGACGAATTGGTTCATGAACAATGCGCTCGAAAACCTTGACCATGCCGGCGCTGGATCAATGGATTACCTGCACCTATTTGGCATTGCCGCGCTCACTCACATGTGGGCCTTAATGGCGGAAACCGCTCATGCAAAACTAGGCCAGGGCGACGGAGACACCTCCTTCTACGATGCCAAGATCAAAACCGGGATCTACTTTGTTGAGCGTGTTTTGCCGGACATCCACGCCCATTTAGCCAAGATGAAAACCGGCGCTGATCCCGTCATGGCGCTAACCGCGGAACAATTCTGACAATCCAAATAAGAAAAAATCGGAGAAACATAA
>JAJFIN010000086.1 GCA_021774955.1 Alphaproteobacteria bacterium
GACATGATCGCCCGGCTGAACGTAGGTTACGTCTTCACCGACTTGCTCAACTACACCGGCCGATTCATGTCCGAGAATAGTTGGCATCATGTAGGGATAATCGCCGTCATAGAAATGAAGGTCAGAATGGCAGACACCCGCTGCTGACGTTCGGATCAGAACTTCGCGCGGGCCGGGCTTGGAGATCGCGACCTCCTCGATTTCCATTGGCTTATTTGGTTCCCTGAATACTGCGGCTTTCATGCGGTTTATCCTCCCGAATTATTGATTTTGATTAATTGTCCCTCCACAATAGCTAAGCTCATTTTTACCCGCATGACAAGCAAACGAAACCCCCGGCACCTTTATGACACCACCCTTCAAATTGAGAGTCGCAGAAAACGCAGACAGGGAAACGCTGCTCCCCCTGGTCGGCGCTTACCACGCATTCGAGGGCATCGAGATGTCTGACCAGGCCCGTGTCGCGGCGATCACCCCCTTGCTCGGCGACAATACTTTCGGACGCATTTGGTTGATCTCAAAGTCGGACCGCATCGTCGGCTATATCGCTCTGTGTTTTGGATATTCGATTGAGTTCGGCGGCCGCGACGCGTTTGTCGATGAATTCTTCATTGATGAAACCGCGCGCGGGCAGGGCATTGGCAAAGAGGTTTTGGAGGCAGTGAAGATCGAAGCACAAAAGCTCGGCGTGGTCGCGCTGCATCTGGAGGTTGCCTGTACCAACACCCGCGCCAAAAAGCTCTATTCCAGTTGCGGCTTTGACGCCCGCGAGAATTTCAATTTGATGAGCTGCACGCTCACAAACCTACAATAACCCTCGCCTGCGAAATTTACATTTTTGAGGTAATTCAATCTAATCCTTGAACCTGTAGTCACTATAGGTTCTATACTCAAAATTGCTTTTAAAAATGGATAGATGGCTTTGAGAGTGACTATGTATAGTGCGTTGCGAGCCTTAACTATTCCGACAATAGTCGGGCTCAGCTTCCTTATGCCATTTTCAGCGGCCTTTGCCGCAGCGATCACTTTCAACACCGCACTGCCGGTGAGTAAGGGTGAGCTTATCTTCCGTGAACAGATCACCGTGACCCGGTCAAGCGACACGTTCAGTGGAATATCTCGCGATGCTACCACCGTGAAAAGTATCTCTGTGCTCGGTTTCGGACCAACACGTAAACTCGCCGTGTTCGGTATCTTGCCCATTGTCAACATAGAACGCGACATCGGAGGGATAAAAAGCGATGCCTCGGGACTTGGCGACGCTACGCTCTTCGTGCGATTTGAAACCTACAGAAACGACAGCCCCGGGCGAACGGTTCGCATCGCGCCGTTTGCTGGGTTGATTGTTCCAACCGGTAGGGAGGGTCAAACGGGTGACGGTTCGCTCGATGTTTTTGGCGGGCTCATCTTCACCGCAGCGACGATAAATTGGGTATTCGACAGCCAGGTCAAATATATCATCAATAGTGAGGCCAATGGCTTTCAGCGCGGTGACAGCGCAAGTGTGGATGCATCGCTGCAATATCGTCTGTTCTCAGACCGGGACTTTGCAAAAATAGATCGATACATTTATGGTGTTATCGAAGCCAATCTCACATATTTCGACAATAATGAATTGGCCGGGTTTGTTGACCCAAATTCTGGCGGCACTCAAATCTGGATCTCGCCAGGTATACAATTTGCGGCGAAACGCTGGATCGCTGAAACGGCAATCAGGATTCCGGTTGTCAATAATCTGAACGGCAGCACCTTAGAACAAGATTATTCATTTGTTGTCAGTCTCCGATTTAATTTCTAAGAGAGGAAAACACATGTTCAAGAAAACCCTTATTCCCATTGGGCTCATCGTCTTTAGCACGCCAGTATGGGCAGACGATATCCAATACGATCTTCAGGTTGATGGTATTACTTGTCCATTTTGCGTCGCCACCTCTGAGAAGGCTCTGAGGAAAACAGATGGCGTCAAATTCGTTTCCGCCGACTTGGATAGCGGGATCATTAGTGTGTGCGCAGAAGAACAGGTGGAATTTACAGACGAGCAGTTAACAGAGCTTTTTCTCGACAAAGGGTTTACCTATCGCAGTATGTCGAAGCTGAACCAATGCACAATCTCTGAATAGATCTACCTGGTTGTTGTAAAAGAATGAGTAAATGATGTTCGAAGGACTGGAACAAAGCCGGTGGGGTTGGCTGCTGTTGTTCACCTCTACCACCACCTTGATCTGCTGTGCCCTCCCTATCTTATTGGTATCGATTGGGTTGGGTGCCGTATCAGCGGCACTGTTCTCATCCATGCCGTTTCTAGTCGAACTTGCCCGCCACAAATTCTGGTTGTTCCTTGGAAGCGGTGTTATGATGGGGTTGGCTGCATGGGCGCTGTATCGACCTGGGCGCGTCTGTCCAACCGATCCGGTACTCGCCGAAAAATGCGCACAAGCCGATAAGTGGAACCGAAGATTCCTGATAATGTCCGCAGGCCTATGGGCAATTGGGTTCTTCGCAGCCTATTTGTCACTTCCACTGTTGGAACTATACGACAACATTTTTTCCGGTTGAGCTTTTGGTGCGTATTTCAGTTTGATGAATGACACAAACCGCAGGGAGATTCCATCATGAGCAAAATCTATCAAGAAGTTCTGGCGGCAAATGACGGTTACGCCGAGGAATTTGGGGCCAAAAGCGACCTTGCCATGCCCCCGGCGCGCCAATTCGCTGTCCTGACTTGTATGGATGCCCGGCTCGATCCGGCGAAGTTTGCCGGTCTTGCCGAAGGTGACGCCCATGTCATTCGCAATGCCGGTGGCCGCGCCAGTGACGACGCCATCCGCTCACTCGTCATTTCATATAAACTGCTCGGCACGCGCGAGTGGTTCGTTATCCATCACACCGATTGCGGCATGGAAACTTTTACCGACGACATCATGCGCGGTCTGCTTGCCAGCAGTTTGAAAACGTCGACCGTCGATGCCTCCGGCTGGCATGATCACGGTGCAGGACCGGGTTCGACAGAAGGGGATTATATCGACTGGCTAACGATCAGTGACAATGCCAAGAGCGTTGTCACCGATGTTGAACGTATTCGCAAGCACCCCTTAGTGCCCAGTAACATCCCAATCTATGGTTTCATTTATGATTGCAAGACGGGCCAGCTCAATGAAGTGCCCAGGGCAAGCGAAGCCGGGCGGACTGCGTAGGCTTTGCAGTACTTAATTAGGGGGACAGTTTACTTAATTAAGGTGCAGAAAACCGGGAAATATTGAAAGAATTTCTAATTAAGTAAACTGTCCCCCTAATTACCCGGAGTTACGCCAGAGAATTAAATACTCTGTATGCGTTCAATATAGTCAAAATAAAACGGCGACCCGAAGGCCGCCGTTTGTCTTAATCGATGCGAAATCAATCTCAGTTGAAATGCATGCGTACAGTAACACCAATCGTCCGTGGTTGATTGGTACGGAAGCCAAGTCTGGCCCGTCCACCGCGTTCACGGTCGAAGGAAAGATTGACGTTCTCGTCTGTCGCATTGTTTACAAACAACATGACTTCCCAAGTTTCGAACTCAAGACCGGCATTCAGATTGACGATCTCATAGGAGTCGAGTTCCAAGTCAAGTGAGGTTACTTCCGCTCCAGTGGCGCCACCAAAAGGTAAACCGGAGGAAAATACACCTGCACCAGCAACTTGGTCACTTGGTTGGGTAAAGCGGCTACCAACATGTTGGACAGAACCCGACAAGAAGGCATTCGCCGTCATATCACCAACATCAAGTGGGAAGCTGTAAGTAGCACTTGCTGCGATTTGAACCTTCGGTACGGATGGCAAGCGATTACCGTCCTGGACACCACCGAGGATCGCGTTCGTTC
>JAJFIN010000087.1 GCA_021774955.1 Alphaproteobacteria bacterium
AGCTCCCCTTGACCTGGGCTAGGGGGCGCATCATCGTAGAGTGATGGATATTGATCTCGACATGATGCGTATCGCATTGAGTGAGGCCGAAGCGGCCGCCTCCCGCGGCGAGGTTCCTATAGGGGCGGTTTTGGTGGATGCCCAAGGTGCTATTATGGCGCAAGATGGCAACCGCACCATTGAGCTTCGCGATCCGACAGCTCATGCGGAAATTCTTGTAATTCGCAAAGCGGCTGCCTTGCTTGGCAATGAGCGACTGCTAGACTGCAGCCTTTATGTGACGTTGGAACCCTGCGCCATGTGTGCAGGAGCTATTTCTTTTGCGCGTGTTAAGCGCCTGGTCTTCGGTGCTAGTGACCCCAAAGGAGGTGCCGTTCAACACGGCGCCCAATTTTTTAACCAAACGACCTGCCATCACCGTCCAGATTGCAGCGATGGCCTTTTGAAAGACGAGGCCGCAGATTTACTCAAATCATTCTTTCAAGCCCGCAGAAACGGGCAGGTCGAGGGGCGTGCGTCATCCATATGAAGCTCCAATGGGCGGTGAATATGCCGCTGTATATGACGTTTGTCGCGCCGCACAAAAGCTGTATTATTGGGGCAATGAGAGCCAATCAACGCAGTTCGAAACAACAACACCAAAAATGACTGTGAAATCAGGGAAGGGAATGAAAGATCATGGATTTTGAACACACCCCAAAGGTCCAAGAACTCGTAAAACGCGTCGAAGACTTCATGGACAAACACATATATCCTGCCGAGCAGGTCTATGCAGACCAAATGGCTGCGTTTGGTACAGATCGTTGGCAAGTTCCGCAAATCGTGGAAGATCTAAAAGCCAAAGCGAAGGCCGAGGGTCTTTGGAACCTTTTTCTGCCAGAAACCGACGAAGGTGCCGGCCTCACAAATCTTGAATATGCGCCGCTGTCAGAAATCATGGGCAAAGTAGGCTTTGCTTCCGAAGTGTTCAATTGCGCGGCGCCAGACACTGGCAATATGGAAGTGATTTCACGTTACGGCAATGATGCTCAAAAGGCCGAGTGGCTGCATCCACTGCTTGAGGGGAAAATCCGCTCCGCCTTTATTATGACCGAGCCTGAAGTTGCCTCATCCGATGCAACCAATATCTGCACACGAATTGAACGTGATGGCGATGAATATGTGATCAACGGCCGCAAATGGTGGAGCTCTGGCGTTGGTGATCCGCGTTGCAAAATTATGATTGTCATGGGTAAGACCGATCCTGAAGCGGACAAGTATCGTCAACAATCGCAAATTTTAGTTCCGATGGGCGCGCCAGGTGTCAAGCTTGTGCGTATGCTGCCGGTGTTTGGATTTGATGATGCCCCCCATGGTCATGGCGAGGTATTGTTTGAAAATGTACGCGTACCCGCTGAGAACATGATCTTAGGCGAAGGCCGCGGCTTTGAAATCGCACAAGGCCGCTTAGGCCCTGGCCGTATTCATCACTGCATGCGCACGATCGGTGTCGCTGAACGGGCCTTGCAATTGATGGTTGACCGGCTGCTGACGCGTGAAGCGTTTGGCAAGAAGATTGCCGATCATTCGGTTTGGGAGCAGCGTGTAGCTGAAGCGCGCACGGATATCGAGATGAGTCGATTGCTCACACTCAAGGCGGCTGACATGATGGACAAGGTTGGCAACAAAGGCGCACGTGCCGAGATTGCTATGATCAAAGTTGCTGCACCGCGTATGGCGTTGCGCGTGATTGATGATTCCATACAGGCGCATGGTGGCGCTGGTGTTACCACTGATTTTGGGCTGGCCAAAATGTACTCAGGCATTCGGACATTGCGAATTGCTGATGGTCCTGATGAAGTTCATAACCGCACTATCGCGGTGCTTGAATATCGCAAACGTAAAGAAGCAATGGGCGGATAAATCAATCGCCCAGAAAATCAGGCTCGGACTTAATCCAAAGTCCGGGCTTTTTTTAGCGAAGTTCAGCGTGCACCGGCTTTCTGAGCAAAAGACCAAGCCGCCTCGGCAAGCGGTCTAACTAATTCTGCATTTGCCGCCGCATTGGCATTGGATGCCGTGCCGTCACGCACCCGGCCGACAATCCCTTGAAGAATACCCGCAAGCCGGAAGAAATTGTAAGCCAGGCAATAATCCATGTCCCGGATACCATCGCGCCCGGTGCGAGCGCAATATTTGGCTATGTATTCTTCTTCAGTTGGAATACCGAGCGACTTCAAGTCCGCATCGGCAAGAGAGCCTCCCGGCGTTTCCCGATTTGGCATTCGCCATTGCATGAGATGATAAGTAAAGTCCGCAAGCGGATGGCCGAGCGTCGAGAGTTCCCAATCTAAAACCGCAAGCACCTTTGGTTCGGTTGGGTGGAGTACCATGTTGTCGATCCGGTAATCGCCATGAACAACGCTGGTTGAATCGTCATCGGGGATATTCTCCGGCAACCAGTCGATGAGCCGGTTCATCTCGTCAATATTTTCCGTCTCGGATGCTTGATATTGTTTGGTCCATCGTGAGATCTGCCGGGCAAAATAATTGCCTGGCTTTCCAAAGGTCTCCAGACCAATGGCCTTGTAATCAGTGTTGTGTAGCTCCGCAATGGTGACATTCATTGCATCATAGATTGCACCGCGCTCGTCGTTGCCATAATCGGGCAAGAGCCCATCCCAAAGGATACGGCCTTCAACGCAGTCCATGATGTAAAAAATAGTACCGACGACACTTTCATCGTCACACATGCAATAGGTTTTTGGCACCGGAAAACCGACAGTCCCCAACGCCGTGATAACGCGGTACTCGCGATCAACCGCATGTGCCGATGGCAGGAGCTTTCCGGGTGGTTTGCGGCGCATGACGTATTTACCGCTGCCAGCAATCAATTGGTAGGTGGGGTTAGATTGCCCGCCTTTAAATTGGCGGACCTCCAGCGGACCTTCAAAACCTGCGACATGATCTTCCATGTATTCGCGCAATCGGTTCTCATCAAATACATGAGATTCGGCAACTTCCTTTGTTCCGGTAAACATCTCCTGTCGTTCGCTCATAGTGATTTCCTCTGGCACCATCGCGTGCTCATTGTTGTTCTCTTTCTATAGCGCGCCAACCGATATCGCGGCGACAAAAACCTTCAGGCCAATCGATCAGATCGACCGCTGCATAGGCACGTTGTCTCGCTTCGGTAATATTTGACCCGAGTGCGGTTACATTCAACACGCGGCCGCCGTTAGCATACAAGTTAGTTCCATCGCGTTTCGTACCAGCATGGAACACGGTGACCTTATCATCAGATGATGCTTCAGCCAGGTTTTTGATCAATGTGCCCTTTTCATAGGAGCCGGGATAACCTTCGGCAGCCAGGACCACTGTCAGCGCCGGATCATCCTGCCACTGCACGACCTGATCTTTGAGAGTGCCGTCGCAGGTCGCCATCAACAGTGGGACAATATCCGACATGAGGCGTGCCATAAGGACTTGGCATTCTGGATCGCCAAATCGGACATTATATTCAATGAGCTTTGGACCATCCTTGGTAATCATCAATCCAGCGTAAAGAACACCGCAATAAGGTGTACCTCTTTCCGCCATGGCCCTCACGGTTGGAGTGATGATTTCATCCATGACCTGGTCACATAGGGCAGGGGTCATGACGGGAGCCGGTGAGTAGGCGCCCATCCCGCCAGTGTTAGGCCCGGTGTCGCCATCAAAAGCACGCTTGTGGTCTTGTGCCGTTGCCAGCGGTAGAGCGGTCTCACCATCGACGAGAACAAAAAAACTTGCTTCTTCACCGTGTAAAAATTCTTCGATCACGAGTTCTTCACCGGCTTCACCAAACTGGCCGTCGAGCATCGCATCGATTGCCTCTTCGGCTTGGTCGAGCGTCTCTGCAATGATCACCCCTTTACCGGCAGCGAGCCCATCGGCTTTGATCACGTAAGGCGAGGTAAGAGTGCGCAGAAACGTTTTCGCTGGCTCTGGATCCATGAACCGTTGGTAAGCAGCCGTTGGGATGTTATAATCCGCACACAAATCTTTCACGTAACCCTTAGAGGCTTCTAATTGTGCCGCCTCGCGTGCGGGTCCAAACGCTTTGATGCCTTCGCCAGCAAGTTTGTCTACGAGCCCTCCAGTAAGGGGTGCCTCGGGCCCAACAACAACAAAATCTATTTCTTTCTCTCGGCAAAAAGAGATGAGGC
>JAJFIN010000088.1 GCA_021774955.1 Alphaproteobacteria bacterium
CATGATGGCTGCGCGTACGATCGAGAACGAGCGGGATCGATTGACGACTATTTTAGTAGCGCCATTGATGACCTGTTCGGCGCGTCTTCCTGTCTATACCCTTATCATCGCAGCAATGATCCCCTCGCAAAATGTAGGTCCCTTTAGCTTGCAGGGATTGGTTATGTTTGGTCTTTATATGGCTGGAATCGTCGGGGCAATTGTGGTTGCCTTTGTTTTGAAACGCACGGTGACAAAGGGCCCGCCGCAGGCTTTAATCATGGAATTGCCGACCTATAAATTGCCGACACTGAAAGACTATTTTTTGGGTCTTTGGTTGCGGGCGTGGAGTTTTGTACGCCGGGCCGGCACAATCATTTTTACTGCTGCAGTCGCTCTTTGGTTTTTGGCAAGTTATCCTGCTTCAGTGGGTGGTGTGCGCGGTAGTTTTGCCGGCATGATTGGTGGCTTGTTAGAGCCCCTTCTCAGACCCATTGGGTTTAATCTCGAGATTGCTATTGCTTTGGTGCCGGGAATGGCGGCTCGTGAAGTGGCGGTGGCGAGCTTGGGCACAGTTTACGCTCTGCAGGGCGCTGAAGATGAAGTTACTCGTAGCCTTACTGAAACTTTGAGCACGGCCTGGTCGCTGCCCACGGGCCTTGCCTTTCTCGCTTGGTATGTATTTGCCCCGCAGTGTTTTTCTACGCTTGCGGTTGCGCGTCGCGAGATGAATTCGACCAAGTGGACCCTATTTATGTTCGGTTACTTGATGGCCCTTGCCTATGTTGCTGCTGGCGTTACATTTCATCTGTCGAGCGCACTACTGGGCTGATAGCATTTGAAGAGGGGTTTGCAATGGAATTGCAACAGGAGATCGACGAAGCAAAACAAGTCGCGCTTCATGGCCGTGACATTCCTTGGCTTCTCAATCAATGGGCAACGAAGACACCGGACAAAGACTTTCTTATTTGGGAACCTTTTTCAGGCGAGACGAAGCGTTGGACCTATGCGGCGTTTCAAGCTGACGTTAAAAGGGTTGCCTCGGCGCTCGCGCAACGCAGTGTGAAGTTTGGCGACAAGGTTCTGTTGCATCTCGACAATTGCCCTGAATTTGCCATTAGCTGGTTTGCCTGCGCGCAACTTGGTGCAGTAGCGGTATCGACCAATACGCGCTCCGTGATGCGCGACATGACTTACTTTGCCGACCACGCGGAAGTGGTTTGTGCAATTACGCAACCTTGTTTTGCGAAATTGGTTTTCGAAGCAGCGCCGGGCATCAAGTTTTTATGTGTGACGGACAATGATACAGGCGAGCCCGCTGAACCCCCAAGTGATATTCCGCACATTCCTTTTTCTGAGTTTCTATCAGAGAGCGTACCGTGTCCTGATCGCCCGGCTGATCACCTTGCTGATCTCGGTATTCAATTCACATCCGGCACGACATCCAGACCCAAAGCCGTCTTGTGGACTCACGCCAATGCTATTTGGGGTGCGCAGGTCAATGCGGCTCATATGAAGCTTGTACCTGAAGACATCACGCTCACCTTTCTGCCTTTGTTTCATACCAATGCCCAATCCTATTCAATGCTTGGAAGCCTGTGGGTGGGTGGCACTATGGTGGTTCAGCCTAAATTTTCTGCGTCGCGTTTTTGGGAAGTGTCGCTGAAGCACAAGTGCACTTGGTGTTCGATGATTCCGTTTTGCTTTAAGGCGCTTACCCAACAAGAAATCCCAGCGAAGCATCACTATAAATTCTGGGGACCTGCGATACATGCCGAAGCAATTGATGAAGCTTTTGGTGTCACTACCATCGGATGGTGGGGAATGACCGAGACGATCACGCAAGGCATTACTGGAAACCTTGCTCATCCAGGTGCGGACCTGTCGATTGGGCGAGCCGCGGACGAATATGAAATCAGCATCCGAAACCCGGATGGAACTCACATTCAACCGGGAGAGCGTGGAAGACTTTACATTCGCGGTGTACGCGGCGTTACTCTTTTCAAAGAATATTATAAAAACCCGGATGCGACAGAGAACGCTTTCGATGCCGAAGGCTGGTTTGATACTGGGGATCTCATTCGTTTGGATGAAGAGGGTAATCTCTATTTCAGTGACCGCGATAAAGATATGCTGAAGGTTGGGGCAGAGAATGTTGCCGCCTCGGAAATAGAATCGGTGATTAATACAACCGGGTGGGTCGATGAGTGTGCTGTCGTCGGTCAGAAGCACTACATGCTCGATGAAGTGCCGGTTGTTTTTGTGATACCTGCAGCCAATGCCCCAGACGAGCTTGAGCAGAAGATCATTTCGTTGTGTAAAGAAAGCTTGGCGGACTTTAAAGTTGTGAGAAGCGTTCACCTTGTTGATGAACTTCCGCGCTCGACTTTAGAGAAAGTCGCTAAAAACGAATTGCGCGCGCGGTTGCAGGAGATTACCTCTTAATCGGCATATCCTCTGTTTGGCAGGATACTTTTGGCTTTTTCAATTCGTTCACCCGACCAGACCATTGTTTATGGTCCGTCTGGACGTTTCCAAGCCTTAGAATTTTAACCCTAGTCCTGATGATCGCGTAGTATGGCCGATGGAGGAGAAAGCTATGGATGTCGAAGCACGCCTCGACCGGTTGGAATCATTGGATGAAATTCGGCAACTCGCAGCCAAGTATTCCTTGGCGCTGGACATGCGCGATCTGGATGCCATGGTGAATTTGTTTCCGGAAGATGTTCGTGTTGGTAAAGGTGTTGTTGGAAGGTTGGCGCTGAAGAAATGGATGGATGAAACCTTTCGTGTTCAGTTTACCGGCACATCGCATCACATTGGTGGGCATGTCATTGAGTTTGAAAACCCGGATCATGCCATTGGCGTTGTTTATTCAAAAAATGAACACGAGACAGGTCCTGAATGGGTTATCATGCAGATGATGTATTGGGACCAATACGAGCGGATTGAAGGACGTTGGTATTTTAGACGCCGCCTGCCGCTTTATTGGTATGCCACCGATCTCAATAAGCCGCCCATTGATGAATGCAAAATGCGCTGGCCGGACCGTGATCCCTATGAAGGTAACTTCCACTCATTGTTTCCTTCTTGGCAAAAATTTTGGAGCCAACTTCCAGACGATGTTGTCGATGTGGCAGCACCTGCACCGATGGACGGGTTCCTAAAAACCATGCGGGCGGATGTGGTGGATCCTTCGATCCGGGTTCGGTAATTCTAGAGACGATTGAGGTTTAAGGAGACGATGAAGATGGCTGGACGATTAGAAGGTAAGGTAGCCATTATCACAGGTGCGAGTGAGGGTATTGGATTTGCGACAGCGAAGCGTTTTCTGGAGGAAGGAGCTTCGGTCACTATCTGCGCGCGCCGAGAAGAGGTTTTGAAGAAGGCGGAAGACGAGCTCAGAGAAATTTCAGATCACGTGGCTGCCGAATTATTAGATGTGAGTGATACGGATGGATTTGTAGCTCTTGTTAAGAATGTGGCTGAACGCGAGGGCAGGCTCGACATCCTGGTCAACAATGCGACCTCCAATGCAGGTGGCGAGATTGTCAGAACATCGCTTGAAAAGTGGAAAGCCAATTTTGCCGTTAATGCGGATGCAACGTTCATTGGGACGCGCCAAGCGATGCGGATTATGTTGCCCCAAAGAAATGGCTCTATTGTCAACATTGCGTCCTCGAATGGTCTGATGGCGATGGCCGGATCGGCTGGGTATGGTGCGGCCAAGGCGGCATTGATCCACCTATCCAAAATCGCAGCGATGGAAGGAGCTGATCAAAACGTTCGTGTTAATGTGGTCGCTCCTGGTTATGTAGATACACCAGCAAGCCGGGCAGCGGTGCAGGGGAATGAAGCCATTGCAAAAGCCGTTGCGCAAGGTGTGCCTGCGAAGCGGGCTGGTACTGCGGAAGAGATTGCCAGTGCGATTTTGTTTTTGGCGTCTGATGAAAGTTCATACGTGACGGGGGCCGTTCTACCGGTAGACGGTGGAAAGGTTGCAGAGCTTTATGTGCCTGAACTAGACTTGAATCAGTTTTCGCGCGGTTGAAATGTCTCATCATCGTTGGTTGGAGTTGAAATGCTAAAAGTCCGATCCTTTCTTATTTTCGCAGGCGGCTTCGTCATTGGGATATCTGGTCTCTTTTTTCTGCAACAAACATTGAAACCTGAACCCTTCACGGAACTTGCCGAAGGCCGTTACGATTCATCTGCACGCGGTGCCTGGCAAGAGCTGTTGGCGGCGATGGATGAAGCACAGGCGACCGTCTATAGCGAGGAGGCGGGCAAGACGGAACTTGACCGCGCTGAGGGGCTGCGTTTCCTCACCCAATTACTGCGTGTGTCTTTTGAGATTTTTGTCGAGAAAGGTGATCCCGCGTATCCAGAGTTTACCAATTGGGAAAAGCCGGACCGAAAGATCCTCGGAGACAATCCGGACGGATATTACCTGACGGCACCATTAAGCGGTCGATATGACTACAAGATAACCGGCGACAGAGGAAGTACCGGCTATATCAGCTTTACGGTTTATGGCCGCGGGCTCAATGGATGGAACCGCGTGGCCCAAAGCCTTTCCGTCAATGACCTCATTGTTGGCGACAATGGCGAAATTGATATTGCCCTCTCCAAGGAGCGCCCCGAAGGTACGGTGAATTGGATCGAACTTGATTCAGACGCCCATATGATCATGGTACGGCAATATTTTCACGACAGAAATATTGAGGAGCCTGCGGTGTTGACGATACGCGCTGTCGACGTCGAAGGTGTTCCGGCTCTCACAACAGAACGACAAATGGCTGAACGTCTTGCACGAGCCACCATATTTTTCCGCGAACTGGTGGATGGTGCCGTGGTGTTATCTAATATGATGGCAGCGCAACCCAACGTGTCCGACCCACCCAAAAAGTTCGACGCACGCATTCGCGGTATATTTTACCCCACCGACGACAACACCTATTACGGCGGCTGGTACGAACTTGAACCAGGTGAGGTATTGGTCATCGAAGGCGAAACGCCGGTGGCGCCGTATTGGAATGTGCTGCTTCAAAACCGTTGGATGCAGTCGTTCGATGGCCGTTATTTTCGAATCAACTTGAATGACCGTCAGATCGAACGTGAACCTGACGGGACCTTCAAAGTCATTGTCGCACACGAAGATCCTGGTCATCCGAATTGGTTGCAAACATCAGGTCATAACCAGGGACTTGTGGCGATTCGCTATCAATTGGCGACTTCTGCTCCTAAACCTGACATGCGGGTGATTACTTTAGAGGAAGCCCGCCAGGAATTTTCCGGTCAATGAGCAAGCATTTGAGATCGCAGACACTTTCCTGTAGGCATAGGAACGTGGAGGACTTTTATGCTTCGTTTTTTTCTCAGATCAGTCGCCGTTCTTTGCGTTGGTAGTTTTGGTGGGACAGCCTCTGCTGCTGAACCCGACTATGACCGGCTTGCAGACCTTTACTTCCATCTGCATGCGAACCCCGAGCTATCATATCAAGAAGAAGCCAGCGCCGCTCGCATGGCTGCGGAGATGCAACAAGCCGGCTTCACGGTTACCGAAAAAGTTGGTGGGCATGGGGTTGTGGGCGTCATGGAAAATGGCGATGGTCCAACTGTGCTCATACGAGCAGATATGGATGGGTTGCCGGTACACGAGCAAACCGGCCTTCCTTATGCATCGGTTAAAACGGCAGTGGAACAAACTGGCCAAGAAGTTTTTGTTATGCATGCCTGCGGCCACGATGTTCACATGACAGTGTTGGCCGGAACCGCTCATAAGTTGGCGTCGATGCGGAACCAATGGCGTGGCACGCTTGTTCTTATTGCTCAGCCTGCGGAAGAACGAGGCGGTGGTTCAATCGCCATGTTGGATGATGGGCTATTCACGCGCTTCCCAAGACCGGACTTTAATCTCTCACTTCACGTATCAGCTGACCTACCAGCGGGCAAAGTTGGTTATGTGTCTGGGTGGGCAATGGCCAATGTTGATTCGGTCGACATATATGTGAAGGGAATAGGTGGTCATGGCGCCTACCCTCATTTGACAAAAGACCCCATTGTTCTTTCATCTCAAATAGTTGTTGCACTTCAAACTTTGGTATCAAGAGAAATCACCCCTTCAGATCCTGGTGTTGTTACTGTTGGCGCGATCCATGGTGGCGCCAAACATAATGTCATTCCCGATGAAGTGCATATGCAACTCACCGTGCGTTCTTATTCAGATGAGGTGAGGCAAACTTTGATCAGCGGCATCAAAAGAATTGCCGAGAATCAAGCACGGGCTGCGGGTCTGCCGGATGAGTTGCTGCCGGTTGTTAAAACTAACCCTCGCTACACGCCAGCACTATATAATGACCCGGACTTAACAGCGCGGGTTACCGGTGAATTTGCAAAAGTTTTAGGTACGGAAAATGTTGTTGAAGTTCGCGCGCAGATGGGCGGTGAAGATTTTGCCCGTTATGGTCGTCAGGACCCGGCCATACCAAGTTTGCAATACCGTTTGGGCACAATCGACCCAGCTGTAGTTGAGGCTGCAAGTGCAGCAGGTAGGACATTGCCATCTCTTCACTCGTCTCGATTTGCTCCGCTCCCGGCACCCACGATCAAAACGGGTGTTGAAACGATGAGTGCGGCGGCCTTGGAATTGTTAGCACGGTAAGCGTTATTGTTCCCTTGCGTTGTTGGGGCAGTTCAGGTTCAGTTGTCGCGGAGATTTGGGTGCAGATAGTGGTGGAGGTTTATTTGCGTATGCGCAAGATTTGCGGAGCAATGCTAGCGATCTTAATCGGTATTTCATCGACGACAATTGCCCATTCAGCAGACAATTTTTTTACCATTGGTACGGGTGGCGTGACGGGGGTTTATTATCCGGCGGGTGCTGCGGTTTGTCGCTATGTAAATCGAGGTCGCCAGACACATGGGCTGCGTTGTTCGGTGGAGGCAACTGGCGGATCCATTTATAACGTCCGGGCGTTGCGAAACGGTGAGCTTGATTTCGGTGTCGCTCAGTCCGATTGGCTTTACCACGCACGCCATGGCACCAGCGTTTTTAAGCGCGACGGTGAGTTTGCTGACCTGCGGATGGTGTTTGCGCTTCACACGGAAGTTTTTACAATTATTGCCCGACGCGATTCAGGCATAGAAACGCTCGATGATTTGCTGGAAAAACGGGTCAATATCTCCAATCCTGGGTCTGGGAGCCGGGCTACTTTGCAGGCTTTGATGGATCTGAAGGGTTGGACCAAACGCGACTTCGCTCTTGCGTCGGAATTGAAAGCATCGGAACAAGCACAAGCATTATGCGATAACAAAGTTGACGCTGTGACTTTTGTCATTGGACATCCAAGCGGAACTGTCAAAGAGGCAACAGCTAATTGCGATACGGTGTTCGTACCCATTGACGCGGCAACGCTAAAAATCCTGTTTGCCAAACACCCTTTCTATGTACCGGCTTCAATTCCAGGGGACCTGTACACGAATACAGAGGTCGATATCTCTTCGTTTGGGGTGCGTGCTGTTCTACTCACCTCAGCGCAAGTAGATGAAGAAATTGTTCACGAACTGGTATCTTCCGTGATGAATAACCTAGAAGCATACCGACAGGTTCACTTTGCGTTCAGGGGTCTCACTCCTGAATCGATGTCTGCTGATCTAGGTGTTGATTATCACAAGGGTGCGCAGCGTTATTGGAATGAGACGCAGGCAGAAGAAGTGACGACTCATTGATACTCAAGCTTTATTTGTGGGAGAATTAAATGTCGGACGAGACATCCAATCCGGGAATCCCGGCGCTTGAGCTTCATGAGCAGGAAACGGGAAGTCGTAATCCGGGAGGACTGGCAGCAAAAGTGCTGTTTGGTGTGGCGCTCACCTGGACCTTGTTTCAACTTTACTATGCGTCACCACTCCCATTTATTCTTGGACAATTCTTGCCGGATTTTGTGTTGTTTAACGACACTGAGGCGCGGGCAATCCATCTCATGCTGGCGATCTTCCTCGGTTACCTGGCGTTTCCAGCAACCAAACGTTCTCCGCGCGATCGGATCCCATTGGCCGATTGGGTGTTGGCTTTTGTCGCGGCGTTTTGTGCGGCCTATCTCTATATTTTCTATGAACCCCTAGCCGAGCGTGTAGGTGCCCCGACCCAATTTGACATTGTGATCGGGATATTAGGCCTTGTTGTTTTGCTTGAGGCTACCAGACGGGCGCTGGGTTTGATGTTGGTTGGCGTCGCGTTGTTCTTTCTAGTCTATGTGTTTTTTGGCAGCATGGAATTCATTCCGGACGCTTTGCGCTGGAAGGGGGCGTCACTTGAAAAAGCCGCTTCGCATTTTTGGCTAACCACTGAAGGAGTGTTTGGCATTGCGCTCGGCGTGTCGACGAGTTTCGTGTTCCTGTTCGTGTTGTTTGGCTCACTGCTGGAGCGGGCCGGCGGTGGTAACTTCTTCATTCAGATCGCTTTTGCCCTTATGGGTCACTTGCGTGGCGGACCGGCTAAGGCGTCCGTCGTTGCTTCTGGGCTCACCGGACTTATCTCGGGTTCCTCGATTGCCAATGTAGTGACGACCGGCACGTTTACCGTACCGCTGATGAAGCGGGTTGGTCTGTCATCGGAAAAAGCCGGTGCTATTGAAGTTGCCTCCTCCGTTAACGGACAGATTATGCCACCGGTCATGGGCGCTGCGGCGTTTTTGATGGTTGAATATGTGGGTATCTCGTACCTCGATGTGATCAAGCACGCCTTCTTACCAGCGATATTGTCGTACATCGCTCTGTTTTACATCGTCCATCTCGAAGCCCTAAAAGCCGGTATGGAGGGCATTGATCGTCCCGCGTCGCATTTGAGTTTCTGGCAGCGAGCACTTGTATGGGTGAGCTATTTGTTGGCGTTCCTTATCGTCGCATTCGTCGCCTATTACTTGGTGCAAGGGTTGAAGGCCGCGCTGCCGGGGTTGACCTTGCCAGTCATTTCGGTTGTGCTGTTCGGGCTTTATTTGGTCTCGGTAAAGTTTGCAGCAATTGAGCCGGACCTGGGAGACCCTGCCGATGCGCTCGAGTTTAATCTACCGGCGCGCAAGGTTTTGTTGACGGGCTTACATTTCATCTTACCGGTTGTGGTTCTGGTTTGGGCCTTGACGGTGGAGCGCATGTCGCCGGGATTGTCGGCCTTTTGGGCGTCGATATTGCTCATTGTGATCACGGTTAGTGAAGATGGCTTGAAGGCCGCTTTCCGCGGTGAGCGGAATTTGTTGCCGCAATTTGTCAAAGATTTCCATGCGCTCAATGAAAGTTTTGTTGAGGCGGCGCGAAACATGATTGGGATTGCTCTGGCGACGGGGACAGCGGGGATTATTGTGGGCGCTGTTTCGCTCACTGGAATCGGGCAAGTTCTGGCTGAGTTTGTCGAGATTATCTCCCTTGGAAATATTTTCCTGGTGCTCGTTTTTACCGCCGTGATCAGCCTTATTCTGGGCATGGGTCTGCCAACGACGGCGAACTATATCGTTGTGTCCAGTCTTATGGTTCCGGTCGTCCTCGGGCTGGGGACACAAAGCGGATTTGCATTCGAGCTGATCGCAATCCACCTGTTTGTTTTCTATTTTGGCATCATGGCCGATGTAACGCCGCCGGTTGGGTTGGCGTCTTTTGCTGCTGCGGCGATCTCAAAAGGCGATCCGATCAAAACCGGGCTGACGGCTTTCTATTATTCTCTGCGGACTGCGGTTTTGCCCTTCGTCTTTATCTTCCACCCAACGCTTTTGTTGATCGGCATCCATGGGCCGCTTGAGCTTGTCCAAGTTGTGCTCTTGTCGCTGACAGGTATTTTGGTGCTGACTGCCGCACTTCAAAATTATTTCTATACCGCAAACAAATCATACGAGACAATGGGCCTGTTAATCGCGGCGCTCTTGTTGCTTGCACCGAAAGTTTTGATCAATCAAATATCTCCTCCTTGGCAGGACGTTCCAGCGACCGAGTTCCTTTCGGTGCTTGAAAACTATCCCGAAGGCTCGAGCCTCAAGGTGACGTCAGCGCGTGAGGATTATGATGGCAAGAAACTCGAAACGCGCACTCTTATCCGCATCCCAGCGGGCGATGGGCTTGAGGCGCGGTTGTCTGGCCTTGGCTTAGAAAACGTCCATGCCATCGAAGGTGGAATTGCAGCAAGTGCTCGCATCCGTTCACCATTTGATGACCAAACATTGTTTGAGACATTGACCATTGTCGGCGTCGAAGCGCCTGCGACGCAGATCTCGTTGTGGTTTGCTTACCTGCCAGGATTATTGCTTGTGGGTGGAATCGCTTTTGCTCAGAGACGTCGGCTTGATGGTGTGATGCTGGTCACGACCTGAATGTTGGGAGATATTGTAGGAGTAGAACGATGAACCAATTATCTCAACTACAGAAGCTTACCATTGCTGTCATCAGTCTCCTGATGATTGTGCTCCCTGCTCATGCGCAAGATGCTGTTCTAACACCGATTGTGCGGTACGAGGGTATTCACCACCCGGTGTTAAGCCGTGCGGGAATGGTTGTCACGCAGAATGCGATAGCCAGTCAAGTTGGTGCCGATATATTGGCACGCGGAGGTAACGCCGTTGATGCGGCCGTGGCCATTGGCTTCACTTTAGCGGTCACACGTCCGCGCGCGGGTAATTTAGGTGGCGGCGGTTTCATGCTCGTTCATTTGGCGGGAGAGGGTAAAACCATCGCTATTGACTACCGCGAGATGGCACCAGCGGCCGCGACCCGCGATATGTTTTTGGATGCAGCGGACGATGTTGATAACACCAAAGCGCGATTCTCGCATCTTTCGGCTGGTGTACCGGGCACTGTTGCCGGTATGCATTATGCGCTCACCCATTATGGCACGATGTCATGGGCTGAAATTATCCAGCCGGCGATTGAGCTGGCCGAAAGTGGGTTCCCAATTTCCTATGACCTATCGGGGCGGCTAGATGCTTATTCAAAATGGTTGACGCGCAATGATGCTCTGCGCGCGGTCTTTTATTTGGCTGATCTGACGCCGCGTCCTGCAGGGGAACTCCTACTTCAGCCAGATCTTGCGTGGACCCTAAAGCAGATTTCAGCTTATGGTCCGGATGCTTTTTACCGAGGCGCGATTGCCGATAAAATCGTCGCTGAGATGGAAACTGGTTATGGGCTTATTACCAAAGCGGATCTTGCGGCCTATAAGGTAACTGAACGTGAGCCTGTGCGTGGAACCTATCGAGGCCATGAGGTTATCGCAATGCCACCACCCAGCTCTGGTGGCATCCATATTATTCAAATGCTGAATATTTTGGAGACCTATGATCTCGCAGCCCTGGGTCAAAATAGTGCGGCGAGCCTGCATTTGATGACTGAGGCCATGCGCCGGGCCTTTGCCGATCGCAGTCAACATTTGGGTGATCCGGATCATTACACCGTGCCGGTCGATTGGCTTATCAGTAAGGAATACGGTCAGGCGCTCGCATCTGAGATCGACCCGACCCACGCCACACCTTCTAGTGATGTTTCACCAGGAGCACCCGCCCCATACGAAAGTCCGGATACGACCCATTTTTCAGTCATCGATAGAGATGGTAATGCGGTTGCCAATACTTATACGATAAACTTCTCCTTTGGTTCTGGCATCATGGTGTCAGGCGCTGGCTTCCTTCTTAATAATGAGATGGATGATTTCTCTGCTAAGCCCGGCACAGCCAACGCATTCGGTTTGCTCGGAGGCGAAGCCAATGCCATCGAGCCGACTAAGCGTCCGCTTAGCTCAATGACGCCGACATTGGTACTCAAAGATGGTCAACCGATCCTAGTGACGGGCAGCCCAGGCGGGAGTCGGATCATCACCGCCGTGTTGCAGGCGATTGTCAATGCGGTTGATTTCAATCTAAATGTGGCTGAAGGCGTTCACCGTCCACGCATCCACCATCAATGGTACCCAGACACGCTGTTGGTCGAGCCGGGCATGAGTGTCGACACGGTTGGTGTTCTTAAAGCACTGGGTCATGAGATCGCGCAGACCTCACGCACTTCAGGCAGTGTTCAATCAGTTGGATCGTCAGGGCCCGGTTCCTTTTATGGTGCTGCCGACCCACGCAGCCCAGATGGACTGGCCATTGGTGTCGATGTTATTGAGGCGTCTGCTTTTATGGCAGAGTAAGCTGATTTGGAATAACCCCATTAATGAATTTAGTTGAATAGTTGGAGGCTACATGAGCGACCAAACTGACACGCTTCAGAAGCAACAAGCAGAGTATTGGGGTGGCGAAGGCGGGGAACGTTGGTTGTCTCAAGCGGACCGTACCAATCGCATGCTGGCGCCCATCACCAAACAATTGATGGCCGTCGCGGCACCGCAATCCGGTGAACGGATCGTTGACATTGGCTGCGGTACCGGCGACACGACGTTGATACTGGCTGAAATGGTTGGTGCTGAGGGTCATGTGCTCGGCGTTGATATTTCTGAAGGGTTACTCACAGACGCTCGGCGCAAGGCTGATGCGATGGCTGACATCAACGTTCAATTTAAATATGCCGATGCGAGCGCCTATGACTTTGCCGGAGAAGAGGCGGACCTCGTTTTTTCGCGCTTTGGCGTCATGTTTTTTGGCGATCCGGAAGGGGCTTTTGCCAATATTCATGCAGCGCTGAAACCAGCCGGCCGACTTACCTTTGTCTGTTGGCAGGCGATGCCATTGAGCCCGTTTTTTAATCTGGCGTTTCAGGCGGCGCTAGAAATTTTGCCCAGACCGGAGCCAGTGCCGGAAGGTACACCGGGACCCTTTGCCTTTGCCAAGACCGACTGGGTGCACGCCATTCTCGAGGCTGGCGGGTTTAGTCGCGTTGATATCTCTTCGCCCGTGATTGATATGACCATTCCTGTTGGGGCCGATGCAGATTTGAAAGAAACAGCAACCCGTCTTGCGGCGCTCGGTCCTGTTGGCCGTATGCTGATGGACCAAGATGAGGGCATGAAGGCACGCGTTGTTGAGAAAGTTACAGTGGCGTTGGCGCGAGAGAAATTAGCGGGGGCTATCACGCTTGGTGGTGCGGTTCATATTGTGACGGCAAAGGCTTGAGATTTATTAGTGCACAGCTTCAATGCAATCGGGTTCATTGTAATTTGGATTATTGACCATTGTGCTGACTGGATAGGCGATAAGGTCATCACCTTCATAAGGTCTTAGCATGCGGAGCACGGTGCCGAGATCCGTATCCTTATCGAGCCAGGTATCAAATTCTGATTGGTCAAGTAATACTGGCATGCGGTGATGGTAGACGCGCATAAAGTCATTAGGTGGCGAGGTGATCATCGAAAACGACAGACCTGCCTTCCAATGAAAATCATAGATGCCGGTAAAGCAAAAGGATGAGCTATCTTCCTTCTTGAAATAGTAAGGTTGTTTGTTGACCCATTCGTACCAGCCATCAGCCACAATAAGACAGCGTTGCCTTTTGATCGGTTCACTGAATGAAGGCTTTTGTAAGATATTCTCCGCTTGGGCATTGTGAGTTTTGAATTTGGGCTCGGCATCGCGGCACCAATGAGGGACCAAGCCCCAACGCGCATAGTCAGCGCGTTTGTGCCCCTTGATCTCACGCACAATCAATCCCTCTTGGGAGGGCGCCAAATTATAATGGGGTCTTTTATCCAAATTCTCCGTTATCACTGAAAATAAGCTCAAAAAGTCGTTGATCTCTTGTGGGCTCTTTCTTTCTGTTAGCCGTCCACTCATGGCAACCTCCAATGTTCTTGATTTGTTCTAGATCAATTTGATAGAAATGTCTAGTGGTTTTGGGTCGAGCAGGTATTTCGCTGCGTGCGGAATTGTTATTTTAACGCTCAGACCCGGATGTCGGCTCGAATGCGGCATGGCGGTGATCAGGAGCGCGAAAGTCAATTTTGGACTGCTATTTGGTCTGCTTGGTCTATTCGGTTCGGATCGTTTCGCTCAAACTCTTTGCGTCATAGGTGTTAGCACTGTCGGGTTTGTCGCCGGAACCCATCAAGATCTCGACGCTGTGGGTGGAACGTGAAGACTGGCCTAGCGGGATGCCGATGCCAATACCGACGCCAGAAGATGAGTGGT
>JAJFIN010000089.1 GCA_021774955.1 Alphaproteobacteria bacterium
GGACTTCACGGCAGTTCCCATTCTTTATCTCTTCACCATGTATGTGACGGTCTTTTCGTTCATCTCATACTGCCGCTGGGTTCGCGACAAACGAGAGATTAGCGAAACGGTTTAAACCCAGACGCAAGGACATACATTTCAGATGAATCGGAGCGCGAGGCTTTTGGTTTCGCATGACGCACAGACTTAAAATGGCGTTTCATATCGGCCAGTATTTCGTTTTCCGTGCCGCCTTGCAAAACCTTGGCGCAAAAGGCACTACCCTCAGTCAAAATGTCGTAACTAAAATCAAGGGCTGCTTCGCACAAAGCCATAATGCGCAAATGATCGGTTTTTTTATGACCGACAGAAGCTGCTGCCATATCGCTGAGAACCACATCGACCTTACCGTTAAGCGCCGATGTGATCTCTTCAATCGCTGTGTCACTCATGAAGTCGAGCTGCATTAACGTGACACCGCCAATCGGTTCTATTTCCTGAAGATCAATTCCCAGCACGGAGCCTTCAGCTCCCACCCGTTCACTTGCAACCTGGCACCACCCACCTGGAGCAGCTCCCAGATCTAATACCCGCGCGCCCTTTTTAAGGATTTCATACCGGTCGTCCAATTCGATCAGTTTGAATGCAGATCGAGATCGGAAACCTTGTTCGCGGGCAGCGGCAACGTAGGGATCGTTCAACTGGCGTTCGAGCCAGCGATTTGATGAAATGCTTCGACCTTTCGCGGATTTTACGCGCACACGCATCTCGCGCGCACCTGGACTGAGTGCGGATCTTTTGTCACCCTTACCTGTTTTTTTTGACGGCGGTTTCGCCATGCGTACTGCTCCAAAAACTCATTGACCTGAGGGGGGATGACCTTCAGCTGACGGATTACTGCTGGAACGCCTTGGGCCTCCACGCGAACGGCGGCGACGACGATTGCGACGTTTCCTTTTTGCCTCTCGGTCCGCCTCTTCCATCAATTCTAAGAGGATGCCTTCACGTAACCCTCGATCAGCAACACGGATACGTTCACTCGGCCAAGCATCGCTAATGGCTTTGAGAATAGCACATCCGGGCAACATCAAATCAGCCCGGTCCTCGCCGATACAGGGAAACTGTGAACGTTCTTGGGCATCTAAATGACTTATTTTGTGAATAAGTTGGTGAGCTGCTTTGGTATTCATCCAAACGCCATCCACGCGCTTTCGGTCATAGCGTTCGAGGTCAAGGTAAACAGCTGCAAGTGTTGTGACAGTTCCAGAATTTCCGATCAGGTGGGCTGCACCGCGATCGTAAATTGGCCTCAAATGCTCCGCCTCGACATAAGCTTCAATAGATAATTGGACATCCCTCGTCATGCGCTCAAATATTGATCGCACGTTTAATTCCGGATGCGTTAGTTCGGTGTGATATTGCTCCGCCAACGTCACAACTCCAAATGGCAGGCTGGTCCATGCGACGATCTTCGGATCTGAATCTGTGTCAGCGGTAGACGCTAAATCGAGCCAAACTAGCTCTGTGCTCCCTCCGCCAATGTCAAAGACTAACGCTGATTCACTGCTGTAGTCGAGCAACGGCATACATCCGGCAGCCGCTAAATGCGCTTCTCGTGCAGTCGTAATAACTTCAAAGTCGAGGCCGGTTTCAGATTTAATGCGATTTATGAATTCCTCACCGTTGACTGCAGTGCGGCAAGCTTCCGTAGCAATGCACCTTACCTTTGTTGCATCACGGCGCTTAATTTTCGAAGCGCAGACTTTTAAAGCTTCGACAGCGCGGTCCATGGCTTCCCCAGCCAATGCGCCGGTTCCAGTCAAACCGGCACCCAACCGAATCGTTCTGGAAAAGGCGTCTATTACTTTAAAACTCTCCTTCTCTGGTCTGGCAACCAAGAGACGGCAATTATTGGTACCAAGATCGACCGCAGCAAATACATGTTGGTTGCGACCTTCGACAGGTCTCCTCCGCACACTGGGATGACCGCGTCGCGTTGAGCGGTGCCGGGATCTCTTTGGTTTGTGTGAAGTCTGTGAGGCAGATTCGTCTGGTTTTTCTACCGAAGAGGATTCATTGGGTACTTCCGCCGGTCCGGCCGCAACGGATCTAATACCTGCGGATTTTGGCTTTGCACGGCGCGATCGACGACGACGGCGTCGCTTTTGTGATTTCGCCGATTCCTCTGGCGAAGTGGGCTGGGGTGGACTTTCGCCACCCTGCTCGGTCTTGTCTGTCACGTTCTTGTCCTCGGAATCGATCGGCAAGCCAGTGTGCAAGTTACAGCACGGCGCCAGGAACGAACCCGTATGAAGTTCAAAGTTGGGTCGAGCTTAGCAAGAATCCCTCGGCGGTTAAACTTCGAATCCACCGCATTTCTTAAGTTGCGAGGTCAACGTTCGAATTTGGTCGACAAAATAATCGAGGTCATGGTGCGCTCAACGCCAGGAATAGCGCCAATTTGGTCGACAATATTGTCGAGCTCACTGGTAGATCTGGTGGAAATCACTGCAATGAGGTCATACGCCCCTGAAATTGTGTGCAAAGCGCGCACTTCTACCAGTTTTCGCAATTCTGCCCCAACACGTGGCGAGAGTTTCGGCGCGACCGTGATCATTACATGGGCCTTAACTTGACCCTGTTCGATTGTATCAGCGAGACGAACCGTATAACCGGTAATGATGTTGGCTTTCTCCAACCGCTCAATTCGGCTCTGGACCGTTGTGCGCGACACTCCCAAGGTCCGAGCTAATGCAGCGGTTGGAATCCGCGCATTCGCTCTTAATAGATCGAGCAATTTCCAATCTGCGTCAGTTATTTTCATATCGCCGAATTTTTCGTCATATTGAAGTCTTTATATCTCATTATTGACATATTGCCTACTTCATTTTGATGAGTATTCGATGCACTGTTACGTCAATTCACTGTTATATGGAGCATGAGATGAGAAATATATTACTGCTCGGCGCGGGCAAAATTGGCGAAACAATTGCTGACCTGCTCACAACTACGGGTGATTACAACGTTACGGTTGCCGACCGCGACCAAGGCGCTTTGTCAAAGATTGTTGTCGGAGACGCCACACAAACCATGCGCCTAGATGTCGATGATGAAACGGCCATGCTTTCAGCGCTCGAAGGAAAATACGCGGTGGTTTCGGCGTTACCTTTTCAAGTAACGCCGAAAGTCGCAAGCGCGGCTGCAAAAGCAAAGGTGAACTATTTTGATCTGACCGAGGATGTTGCGTCGACCCGCTTAGTTAAAGAACTGGCAAGCAGTGCTGAAAACGCATTCGTTCCCCAATGTGGTCTCGCACCAGGTTTCATCTCCATTGTCGCTCACGATTTGGCCAAAGGGTTCGATCAAGTGAAAGACCTTCATTTGCGTGTCGGTGCTTTGCCACAGTTCCCTTCCAATGCGCTGTCATACAATCTGACTTGGAGCACGGATGGGGTCATCAACGAATACATTGAGCCGTGCGAAGCCATTCAAGACGGCAAAATTGCGGAAGTCCCAGCTCTTGGTGGCATGGAAGAATTCTCACTCGACGGTGTTAAGTATGAGGCATTCAACACATCTGGTGGTCTTGGGACGTTGTGCGAAACTTATCTTGATCGCGTTGAGAATCTCAACTACCGAACAATCCGCTATCCTGGCCACCGCGACGCCATGAAAATGCTCATTCATGACCTCAAACTCGGCGAGCGACGTGAAATCTTCAAGGATGTCCTTGAACACGCGATCCCCGCAACGATGCAAGATGTGGTCATTACTTTCGTGACGGCGAGCGGCTGGAAAGAAGGTCGGTTACTTCAAGAGTCTTATGCCAACAAAATTTACAGCCAAGAAGTAAACGGGATCCGACGCAGCGCGATACAGATCACAACCGCATCGGGTATTTGTGCGATGATTGATCTGCTTGCGGAAGGAAAATTGCCGCAAAAAGGTTTTGTTCGTCAAGAGGATGTGACCTTAACTGACTTCCTTGCGAACCGCTTTGGGTCGACCTATGCTCAAAACAATTCGAGTAGCGAAGCAGCTTAAACCAATTTTCCCACCCAACAATTCCTCGTGCGACACGATGGGTTGTTAGGTGGGATAGTTAATCCACCTGCACCGCCCTTTCATATTGAGAATATACAATGACATTTGATGACATCATCTCGGCTCTAGATCTAACCCCCTTAACCTTAGACAGCGGAGACCTCCCCGTTCATTCACCGATTGATGGAAAAATGTTCGCGAAGGTTCAAACGACGACTTCATCTCAGACAGAGGCTGCAATTGCTTCAGCTGCTGATGCTTTCAAGTCATGGCGCCACGTACCTGCCCCGAGACGAGGTGAGCTGGTCAGATTGTTTGGTGACGAATTACGCAAATACAAAGAACCTCTTGGGGCATTAGTTACGCTGGAATGCGGTAAGATCTTGCAAGAGGGTCTTGGCGAAGTTCAAGAGATGATTGACATCTGCGACTTTTCGGTTGGTCTCTCTAGGCAATTATACGGTTTGACTATCGCATCGGAGCGGGCCGGCCATCATATGCGGGAGACTTGGCATCCCATCGGGCCGGTTGGAATCATTAGCGCCTTCAATTTTCCTGTCGCGGTTTGGGCATGGAATTCAGCTCTGGCGCTCATATGCGGCGATCCGGTTATTTGGAAACCGTCTGAAAAGACACCGGTTACGGCATTGGCATGCCAAGCCTTACTAGAAAGAGCGATCCAAAAGTTTGGCGACGCTCCACAAGGATTGGCATCCGTGATAATCGGCAAGAGTGATATTGGCGAACAGCTGGTCGACGATCCTCGCGTTCCAGTTATCAGTGCCACCGGAAGCACGGCGATGGGCCGCAAGGTTGGTCCTCGTGTGGCCCAACGCTTTGGTCGCTCCATTCTAGAACTTGGTGGTAACAATGCTATGATCATTGCACCGTCAGCCGATCTCGATATGGCTCTCCGTGCGATAGTGTTCTCAGCAGTAGGTACTGCTGGCCAGAGATGCACGAGCCTGAGACGGTTGATTGTTCATGAATCGGTAAAAGCGGATCTCCTTCCCCGTCTTACTTCCGCCTACGGCTCGATCAGTGTTGGTAACCCACTTGAGGATGGTACGCTGGTTGGCCCTCTGATCGATCAAGCATCGTTCGACGCCATGCAAAAATCTCTTGATACTGCACGCTCAGAGGGTGGTGAGGTTTATGGTGGTGAACGGATTAATACTGATAATAGTGAGGCATTCTATGCCCGACCAGCAATCGTGGACATGCCCGCTCAATCAGAGATCGTTAAACACGAAACATTTGCGCCGATTCTTTACGTTATGACCTATACAGATCTTGAAAGCGCTATCGCTATGCAAAATGAAGTCCCACAAGGCCTTTCATCTTGTGT
>JAJFIN010000090.1 GCA_021774955.1 Alphaproteobacteria bacterium
ATCCCCCGAACGGCAAACAACATGGCAGCATATTGAGAAATATACAATTGTTTGTCGAAGTTTTGTGTGTGTCCAATCCCATCACCATGCACTCAATACCCCTATTGGCAAGCTCCCACTCCCGACTAACTCCCCCTGAGAAGTCCGGGATTGCCCCTCGCAGCCCGCCAATCACTGACTTCAAAGTTCCATACTTTAAAGTTCTTTTCAACCGCTGTTTCACTTAGAATATGGTAAATCTTTCAAGAAAACTGACTTATTTGAAATTGAGAGCCTCACTTTGCAAAATTAACCTACAAAGCGAGTAAATCTGCGCGTGACTTTTTGCAACTATTCGATGATGTCGAGAATCAACTGAGTTTTTGTCATCGACCGGTAAAGGCGGCTTGGCGCCGCTCGACAAAGTGTGAAACGCCCTCTTTGAAGTCTTCGCTGGCAAAGCTCTTTCTCATATCTTCGTTGGCGCTTTCAATTGCTTGACCGAGGTCTTGAAACAGAGCCGCCCAGACTTCCCGTTTCATTTCACGCAGTGATCTCGGGCTCACATTTGTGGCTAATTCTTGTGCATATTTGATTGCTTCACTTCGGAAATCTTTGTCCTCAAAGACCTGCTCGACAAGTCCGATATTGTACGCTTCGGCGGCCCGCACTTTTCGGGCGGAAAACAACAAATCGAAAGCTCGCCCGGCACCGACCAAACGCGGTAAAAGCCAGCTTATCCCATGCTCTGCGATCAGACCGCGCTTTGAGAATGCCGTCGTGAAAACTGCCGAGTGAGCTGCAAATCGAACATCACAATAAAGTGAAATAACAAACCCCAGACCCGCGCAAGGACCATTGATGGCGGCGATGATAGGTTTGGGAACACTTGGGAAGTAGGAGTAGGTTTTTTTGAAATGTTCTGGTGCATTGGCATCAAAGGGTAAGTCTTCGTGTCGTGCTGTTGATTCGGCTGCATTGGATTGGATTGACGATAAAGCATCCATGTCCGCACCGGCGCAAAAACCCCGTCCTTCACCAGTAAGCAAAATGACACGCACCTCCTCGTTATCCGATGCGTCGCGCATGGCTTGTTTTACTTCAAAGTGCATCTGGCCAGTCCATGCGTTCAATCGGTCCGGGCGATTGAGAATTATAGTGGCAACACCTTTTGCAACTTCATATTTGATTTGCTCGTAATTCACTGTTTTCTCCCTTGCACATACTTCTGAATGCACCGTTCATCTGCACTCGGAATAGCCGGCAACTCACCGTTCTAAATTGCCGTGTTAGCTAGGAACTTATCCAATTAAGCTCAGCCTTTGGTTCGGCTGAGGGACAAGAACCAAGTTATTTGGCGCGGCGGCGGTGATTGCGTCAAGGAAAGAATGGAGATCAAGATTAAATGACAAACAGGCGTGCTGAAGGCTGAAAATTCCATCACGATGTTGGCTGGGGCGGCAGGGATCGAACCTGCGATCATGGGATCAAAACCCAGTGCCTTACCGCTTGGCTACGCCCCAACAAATCGGATCTATAATGAATTCAGCCGGGCTTAAATCCTGCCCGGCCAACGGTGCGGGACCATACTCTCAACATTTGTCCGAAGCAAGGGGCGGTGAGTGTTTTTTCTCCAGATATTTGGCCCCGTCATCGGCGTGGTATTCCCTTCAATTACAAGACATTAGTGACTTCATTGAGTTGTCGTAACAGGCCTTTCTTTGAGGGCAATGTGCTTGAAGCACGAATTGGTTCCAGCTATATACCGACCCCAACTCCTGGGACAACTTTGGTAATTACGGGGTGTAGCTCAGCCTGGTAGAGCGCTGCGTTCGGGACGCAGAGGCCGGAGGTTCAAATCCTCTCTCCCCGACCAGGGCATATTTCGGATCTATGCCCTGCCCTTTTCCCTCGCGGATAATGCGGTTTGTCGAAGATGAATTACTCTACTTACTTGATTAGTAAATAAAACCTTAACCCAAATGAATAGGTGGTTTTTATTTTTTCAATGTTCTAGGCCTTTGTTTTAATTGAGGAAATTGGCCGGTCAGCTTCTGTTAGTTCGCTTTCTTAATGAACTGGAAAGGTAACGCTCATATTTTTCATAATATTGAGCCGATATACGACCGAGTAATCTCCAAAACTGCGTGACTAGCCTTACATGCTGTTGATACCACCTGAGATCTGCAGCCTTGATTGAAACGATTAAAAGAGAGGGAGTGAAATGACGGAATCGGTAGCTGACACTATTCATGTATTGGTCGTGGATGATCAAGCGACCATGCGCAAGATCGTCAAACAGCTTCTTCATCAGTCTCATTTGGATTTGGTGAGCGAAGCGGGAAACGGTATTGAAGCTTTGGAATTGATTTCCAACGACAAGCTGACACCTCCTGACATCATCATTTGTGACCTTCACATGGATGAAATGGATGGCTTGGAGTTTGTCAACCAATTACGTCGTAAGAAGAACGCTGTCCCAGTGTTGATACTTACCGGCGACCACGACAGACTTCTTCACGACGTGACCGAACAAGTAGGTGCGACGAAGGTGTTGACAAAACCCATATCGGCACCAGACCTTCTTCAAGAAATTGAACTGGCAATGGGTTTCACAGTCCACTAATTGATTATTAAGCTGACCGTTTGTCAGACTGTTCTCCACCCGACCATTTTTCAATAACTGATTCCAATTGGGAGACCTCAATGGGTTTTGATAAATAGTCGCAAAACCCTTCTCCGAGTAATTGTTCTTCGGCTCCAATGAGGGCGTGCGCCGTGAGGGCTACAATTGGTAGTTGCCGAGGTGTGATACCCAGACCACGGATCATTGCCAGTGCCTGAACACCGTTTAACTCCGGCATTTGGATATCCATTAGAATGATATCAAACGAACCATGTCTGACGGCTTCCACCGCTTCCAGGCCGTTGTTCACAATTGTGTGGGTGTGCCCCATCTGTTTGAGGAGAACATCGATCAAAACTTGATTGGCTTTGTTGTCTTCTGCCACAAGTATTCTGAGGGATTTCTCAGCTTTGAGAGGCAATGAAGTTTTGTCTTCTTCTTTCCGATTGTGTTGAATGAGGTCGTCGAGACAAAGCGCTAAAGGAAGACGGATCCAAAACCGACTACCCTGTCCCTCAACACTTTCCACACCAATTTCTCCCCCCATCATTTCTGTTATTTGCTTTGATATGGAAAGCCCGAGTCCTGTCCCACCAAACTTTCTGGACATGGAATCGTCAGCTTGCGAGAAATCGTTGAAAAGAGCGTCTATTGAAGTTGCCTGTATTCCAATGCCAGTATCGACGACTTCAATCATGTACTCTTCAATATCATTATCTTTATCGCTGCCCGAGCCTAATCTTTTTACATTCACATCAACGCTTCCACGCTCGGTAAATTTAACAGCGTTGGCTAAGAGGTTAAGAATCACTTGGCGTAATCGCGCTCCATCCCCCCAAAAAAGCGCATCTGCGACTTCAGGAATCGAGAGGTTTAGTTCCAATCCTTTTTCCACAGCCATCGGAAGAATAACATCGGTTGCCGCATGTATTTCGTCTTGAAGATTTATTTTACGACGCTCCAAGGTGACGCTTCCTGCTTCCAGCTTGCTGAAATCAAGAATATCATTAATTAGCGACAAGAGATGTTGACCCGATTCATGCGCTAAAGATGTGTACTCCTTTTGCACCTGGCTCAACTCTTCGCCAAGAAGCAATCCGGTCATTCCAATAATGCTATTAAGAGGTGTACGGATTTCATGGCTCATCATCGCCAGAAACTTTGATTTGGCACGCACAGCTTGGCGGGCTTCAAGTTCTGCGCGCTTCAGCTGTTCTTGATATTCTGTTGCGGCAGTAATATCTATGACCGTGTAATGTACCGCCTTTGATCCGTTCCAATCCACCAATTGTAATTGGACATCAACCCAAACTTTTCTACCATTCAAAGTGCGTGCTTCACAAATCTCGCGCTTTGCACCTTCTCCTACACTCAGTAGATCACGGATTAGTTTGTCTAATTTTTGGCATGTTTCTTCAGTAAGATGCTGAAGGAAGTCGTCAATTTTTAGCATGTCCTGTGGTGTATCAAATTCAAATATCTCAGCAGCTTTCTTGTTTGCCGCAACATATGAACCTCTTTGGACAATCATGTGTCCGATTGGTGAGCGATCAAACAAATCACGAAACCGTCGTTCGCTCGCTTCGCGTTCATTGCGTGCATTCACAGTATCTGTAATATCAATCAAATATCCGTACCAACGCCATTCATCGTTCTGGTCAACTAACGGCTGTGCTCGACCGGAAATCCAAACGGGCATTCCTTCCACTATCAACCGATACTCACATGACCATATTTCTTTTAGAATAATCGCTTCAGCGATCGTGTTCATAACGCTTTCGCGATCGTCAGGATGGACCACGTCCAACACGGCGGTCATATCTTCTTTAGCACCTTCAGAAGTTGCGCCGTGTAGTTGGTCAAATTCCGAATTCGCATAGGTGACGCGTATACGTCCCCCTTCGAACAACTCCATTTCAAATAACGCTAGAGGTGCGTGATTGGTGAGATTTCTGAGTTGTGATTCACTTCTTCGAAGAGCGAATTGCAGAGAATGCCCCTCGGTCACGCCTTGCATCCCGGAAAATAAATTCGCTTCGGGGGATTCTTTTTCCGGATATCCCGCTTGTTCCTTCTCATCATCGAATATCAAAACTAAGTGGTTTCCGGCTTTCTCAATTGTCATAGCCAATTGTGTTTCAACTTCTTCGCGGTCGTCTAGATAATCTCCAACATATGTCGCTCCAGAAGTTGAAACCTGGAGGCAATGCTGTTTCAATTGATCTTGCTTTTGGGAAGATACAAATTCAAAAATCGATCTACCGATAGGCTTACCTGCTTCGACACAAAATAGATGCTCGGCTTTCGAGTTCGATTTTACGCAGAGAAAATCAAAGGATTGACTGCTTTTGTCTTTGACGATCCGTGCAATCAGAGTGGATCTGTTGCTTGACGCAAGGATGGTGTCAAAGACTTCCTCGGCATCATCACCGCATGGCCCATTGATTTGCTTTTTTCGCCTAATCATTGGCTTGTGTTCCCAACTCAGCTCAATTCCACAAACTGCGGGCAAAACGCTGCAGCAATAACAGAAATATGAGTTCCCAATTTTACTCCCAGGCGTGTAAATGTTTGATTAACCTATCGGGTGAGGGAACTGAGCTGGGGCGCCAAATGGAGAAAGAGAAATGAGAATACCTGCACGGGTTAGTTCTTGGAGCAAATATTGTTGTGTTCTGGTCCTACTTTCACACGAGGCATTCGCTGCCGATGCTCCCTATGTTCCTAGTCGAAGTTCTGATTGGGAACACCGGATACCTTCCGATGTTGGTCTCGACCCAGATCTGCTCGAAGAAGCAATAGCTTTTGCAATCGCCCAAGAAACCAAATTCGATGGTGCCCTAGGTGAAAAAGCGTCCGCACGAGATCTGCGGCTTAAACAGGCCTTTAACAGAGCGAGTGAGCCACATAATTCACCCATTGGCCCCATAACGGAACGAGGTGACCCTACCGGTATGATCTTGCGGGGTGGATATATCGTTGCTCAGTGGGGTGATGTTGAACGTGTCGACATGACCTTCAGCGTTTCGAAAACCTTTCTATCAAGTGTTGCGGGTATTGCCTTCGACCAAAGACTAATCGGTGATGTTCATTCGCCGGTGTTTGAATCCGTCCCCGACCTGTTTGATACTCCTCACAACCGCCCCATCACATGGGATCATTTGTTGCGCCAAACAAGTGGGTGGCAGGGGACACTTTGGGATAAGCCGGATTGGGCCGACCGACCGGGTGACGAACCTTGGTCGGCTTTCGTCGCCGGCCCGTTAGAACCTGGCAATCATTGGAAGTACAATGATGTGCGGGTGAATGTTCTTGCCCTTGCTCTGCTCCATGTGTTCGGTGAACCGTTACCCAGCATACTCAAACAGAATATCATGGATCCGATCGGTGCGTCCGACACATGGATTTGGCACGGCTATGACAATTCGTGGGTTGAAATAAATGGTAAGCGGATGCAGTCGGTTTCCGGTGGCGGTCATTGGGGCGGTGGTATGTTCATATCTGCACAAGATTTAGCACGACTGGGCTTGCTCGCTTCGCGCGATGGTCGTTGGGGTGGCACACAAATTTTGTCGCAACAATGGATCGATTTTTCACGACAACCAACTGATGTCCGTCCGGGATATGGTTACATGAACTGGTTTCTCAATACGGACCAAGAGCGCTTTCCATCTGCACCCGAAAGCGCGGTCGTGTTCTACGGTGCCGGCACAAACATGGTCTATGTGGATAAAGAAAACGAACTGGTCGCCGTCGTACGTTGGATCGATTACCGCAAGACCGAGGAATTCGTTGCCTACCTTCTCAATGCTGTAAAGAAGTAGCTCTGTTTGGCCTTGTTAATCGACAGAGGTGCTATCCAATTTGCTGCGCTTTCACCTTCGGGATCGCCTGCTCCATGGCAGCGGCACCCAATTCGATCAACTCATCAGCCTTATCAAATTCAATCTGAGTGATGTGGCCGACCTGTGGTGTGACGTAAATATCAGCCGGACATAATTGGTTTTTAATGTGCGCGTTTTCACGCATCATCAAAGCAGCAGATGTCATTGCGACATTCATAAAACTTGGTTGCGGGTCTTTCTTTCGAAAGAATTTGGAAAGAGCCTTTCGAGATCGAGTAAGTCGCCCATCACTTGGATTTGGCATGGAGGCGATCGCTGAATTGGGGTTCGTCCAATCTAGCAGACCTGCAGCCTGCGCTTGACCTTCATAGTCACCCGTCACGTTGATCCCAATAACTATATCTGCCCCTAATGCACGGCTTGCAGATACAGGGACAACATTCACCAAACCACCATCAATCAGCAATTTATCCTCGAACGGAATGGGAGTGAAAACCCCCGGTAATGAAATAGACGCTCTAATTGCTTGAACTATGTCACCTGATTGAAATACATGTTCTGATCCGCTGATAAGATCTGTCGCAACCGCGCAAAAAGGTTT
>JAJFIN010000010.1 GCA_021774955.1 Alphaproteobacteria bacterium
GATCGTTGGCGACCTTGCCGATGAACGCCGCTTTAGCGCCTAGAGAGGCCACACCGGCTATGGTGTTGGCGGCGGAGCCGCCGGACACCTCGGTGCCGGCACTCATCATCTCATAGAGCGAGGTTGCCCGTTCGGTGTCGATCAGGGTCATGCCGCCTTTTTCAATCTGATGGGCGGCGAGAAAGGATTCCTGTTCGCGCGTCAAGACATCGACCAGCGCATTGCCGATGCCCAATACGTCATATTTTTTGCTCATGAGTTGCCCGTGAAATGAACGTAGTTTGAAAGGAGATTCGGCGCGCAGTATAAGGGGCGATCCTTTAAGTGCAATGAATGTGAGTCCATAATGTTTCAAGCGATCGGCCGCGCTCTGGCGCAAATGTTTTCTAGGCGCTTTTTTGGTGTGCTGCTAAGCGGCATGGCACTAACCTTAGTCCTCTATGGGTTATTGTTTTGGGGCCTGCAATGGGGTCTCGACCAAATGCCAGAGTTTCGTTGGGGCTGGGCGGACGGCGTTATTACCTTTCTTTCAAGCCTGGGTTTCATTGTCCTGATGGCTTTGTTGTTTCCGGTGGTCACCTCTCTGTTTATCGGATTTTTCCTCGACCAGATCGCCGATGCGGTGGAGGCGCGTTATTATCCGGATGAACTCGCCGACCGGGAGCAAAGCTTGCTTGAAGCGCTGGGCACCGCGATCAAATTTGCCTTTGTGATCCTTGGTGTCAATCTTATTGCCCTACCCTTCTACTTTGTGCCGGGCCTTGGAATCCTGCTCTATGTCCTTGTGAACGGCTATCTTTTGGGCCGGGAATATTTTGAACTCGTGGCGTTTCGTCATTTCCCGCCGAAAGAAGTCAATCAGATAAGAAGACGTCAATTTTTCTATGTTCTGATGGCTGGCATAGTGATCGCCATTCCCATGAGCATCCCGGTGATCAACCTCGTCGCGCCTCTGTTTGGCACAGCGTTTATGGTGCACATTGTTAAGAAAATCGAGCATGCGTAGAAACCGAGTACAAATAGTTTCGTTTTTCCTAAGTGCCTTGATTGCGCTGAGTGCTTGCGAAACCGTGCCGGGCGTGCAACCCGCACCAAAGCCCAAAACAACCGTTTCGGTTGATGATGATATCTACGTGCCGAGCAATGCCGATGTATTGGAGAAAACCTCAGGTGTGATCGAAGCCTATTTTGGCGCGCCGTCTTTGAGACGCCAAGAAACCGGTGCTGAGGTTTGGCAATACGCCAATGAAGAGTGTGTTCTTCTGGTTTTCTTCTACACCCAGGATGATGGCACCTTACAGGCACAACATCTTGAAACCCGGGGACGGACACCGGAAGCTCCGAGCACCGACCAAGACGCTTGCTTGAAATCAGTTGTTCTGGCTAAAGCCCCGGGCACACTGCCCTGACATTCATTTACAAAATTTTGTCTTTATACCGACAAACGTCATTAACGACGCAGGTCGGACATTCCGGTGCGCGCGCTTTGCAAACATAACGGCCATGCAGGATCAACCAATGATGGGCGTGGAGCATGAACTCCTCTGGGATAACTTTAACAAGCCTGTCCTCCACTTCACGCGGGGTTTTACCCGGTGCTAATCCGGTGCGATTGCCAATGCGAAAAATGTGGGTGTCGACGGCCATGGTCGGCTCGCCAAAAGCGATATTGAGAACAACATTGGCGGTCTTTCGGCCGACGCCGGGTAAGGCTTCAAGCGCCGCTCGGTCACGGGGAACCACGCTGTTATGCCGATCAAACAGCATTTGGGACAGGCCGATGACGTTCTTGGCCTTGTTGCGATAAAGCCCGATCGATTTGATGTAATCGCGAACTTTATCCTCCCCTAAGGCCAGCATTTTTTCCGGTGTGTCGGCGATTTTAAAGAGCGGCTTTGTGGCTTTGTTGACGCCAGCATCGGTGGCCTGGGCAGACAGCACAACGGCAACTAATAGCGTGTAGGGATTGCGGTAATGAAGCTCACCTTCCGGTTCCGGATTCTGGTCGCGGAGACGTTCAAAGAAGGTTTGGATGTCGGCACGGCTCATGCCGCGTGGGGGGCGCTTGGTTTTGCTTTTTGATTTTGTTTTGGATTTGGCAGGTTTGGTCATGGCAGGCACCATAAGTGTTTTTTACCCGCAAACAATCCTACGTGATAAACTTTGGTGATGAGCGTAGACAACAAAACAGAAGACTTGTTTTTTGACGCGATCCTGCACCCCCACCGCTCGCTCAGTCCGCGCGGTTTTTTGCTATTGATGAGTGCGGTTGGTGTGGTTAGCTTTGTGGCGGGTACAATCTTTGTTTTAAACGATGCCTGGCCGGTGTTTGGTTTTTTTGGCCTTGATGCAGCGCTGCTCTATTTTGCCTTTCGCAAAAACTATCGCGACGGGCGTCTCTATGAGCATATTCAATTGAGCCAAGAGGTTTTGGCGGTTGAACGCGTATGGCCGCAAGGCAAGACCCAAAGCTGGTCGCTTAATCCTTACTGGGTGCAGGTTCAAATGGATGACCCGCCCAAACATGAAAGTCGGTTAAAACTACTTTCCCACGGCAAAGAGCTGGTGCTGGGTACCTTTCTCAGTCCCAAAGAACGGCTTGAAGTGGCGCATGCTTTGAGCGATGCCTTGCAGGCCCAGAAAACGAGCTTCAATTGACGCAAGCGTCATCTTCGCTCTAAAGTTCAATCAACAATAATAACAAGGTGGAAGTTTTCGTATGGGACGCGTTCAGGATAAAGTCGCAATCGTGACGGGTGGTGCTTCAGGCATCGGTGAATCAACGGCCATCACATTGGCGCGCGAAGGCGCAAAGGTTGTCGTTACCGACATTCAGGACAAAGAGGGCGAAGCCGTCGTCGCGAGAATTCGCGAAGCCGGCGGAGACGCGCTTTATCTCTCCCACGATGTTGTCGATGAAACCGCTTGGATTGGCGTCATCGAAAAAACCATCGACACCTATGGCGGGCTCGATATCCTGGTCAATAATGCTGGCATCGGCCTGCCTGGGGCGATCAAAGATTATCCACTTGAACGCTGGCGCGAACTGATGGCGGTTAACATGGATGGTGTTTTCTTGGGCACCAAACATGCCATTGAACCGATGGAAAAACGCGGCGGCGGTTCGATCATTATTCTGTCGTCGCTTGCGGGCTTGCGCGGCAGTCCGGGCCTGGCGGCCTATAACGCCACCAAAGGCGGCGTGCGGTTGTTCGCCAAAGGCGTGGCGCGTGAGCATGCGGCCTCTCAAATCCGGGTCAATTCTGTGCATCCCGGCATTATCGACACACCGATTTGGACTAAGATGGACGATCTCGCTCCAAGCATGCCGGATGCCAGTCAGTTTGCCCCAGAAGGGGCTAACAAAATTGATGTGGATGCTGTCGCCACAGCCGTAGCACCGCTCGGCTACGCCGGGAGCCCGCAGGACATTGCTAATGGCATCTTGTTTTTAGCTAGCGATGAATCGCGCTACGTGACCGGCAGCGAATTGGTCATTGATGGCGGCATGTCGGCTTAGGTTTTTCAGGTTTTTTCGGGCAGCGAGTGCCAGTGCTCTGGATTCCTGTCAAAATGCCGCTCTAGTGCTGTGCGTTTTCGTTTTGTATGCGTGATCAAGCAGATGGCGACGCAAGCGACACACCAAGCCGTGAGCGAGAACAGCAATCCGAGGCCCCAAACCCAAGGACCTGGATAGGCATATTCACGCATCAGACCGAAAACCATCATCAACGCTACCGAACCCAGAAGTGCCAGAACGATGAACAGCAACATATAGGGGATCATGCGTCGGCGGCGCACGGCCTCACAGAGAAGGATGAAGCGGGTTTCACTAAGCTGCGCCAGCCCGCTGTCGGGCTCTACCCGCCGGAGTTCATAATGATCTACTTGCGCGAGGCGATGACTGATCGCACCACCTTCGATGGCCATGCGCCCAAAAAATAGTAACGCGACAGCAATGATTGTGAGGCCAAACATCCAAAGCATGGTGGCTCAATACTCCAGCAACTTAGGGTCCAGACTCATAATTAAAAAGGTTCATGGTGGCGTTGGGCACGATGAGGCGGTAGGAGAAGGAGCGAAAGCGGGGTCCTTCCCCGGTGAGCTTCTTCGACGTATCGCATCGCGTGCCCAGCGCCATCCCATAGGACGCGACGGTTTTTACGCGTGACGGCGTTGCTCGGTCGTAAAATAGTCCCACTATTCGCCTCCCTCGCGTCTGGTCACGCGTAAAAACCGTCGGCGCCATGACCTCTTTAATTATGAGTCTGGACCCTGATCTTCCCAATGAGAATTATGCGCTGAAGGAGGGGCCGGTGGCAAGGTAGCAGGCAAGAAAGCTCAAGCGGTTTCGAGAGCCTCTGACTTGGCCCCTTCCCAAGCTAGGATCGCGCGTTTGCGGGTGAGGCCCCAATGATAGCCACCAAGGGCGCCTGATTTTCGCAAGACCCGATGACAGGGGATCAGGAAAGAGATGGGATTGCGGCCCACGGCCGTACCGACCGCACGCATAGCCTTTGGTTTTCCAACTTCGCGGGCAATGGTTTCATAGGTCGTTGCGGAGCCGAGCGGAATACGCAGGAGCGCGCGCCAGACTTGGACTTGAAACGACGTTCCAATAAGAAAGACGGGAACATTACCGCCGTCGGCCTCAAATATCCGCTGAGACAGGCCGGCGCTTGCACTCGGGTCTTCAATGAAAGTCGCAAGAGGCCATCGTCCACGCATATCCTCAATGGCCATCTCACGGGTAAAGCCTAATCCGTCGGCAAAGGCGAGGCCAGCCAGACCGCGGTCAGACATGACGTAAAGTGCTTCACCAAAGGGACAGGTGTGAAAGCCATAACGCAAGGTAAGATCCGCACCAAGACGTTTTACCTCGCCGGGGCTCATCGCTTCAACGGTGACAAAAAGATCATGCAACCGACTGGGGCCTGATAGGCCCACTTCATAAGCGGTGTCGAGAACCGTCTCTGCGTCCGTTAGGATTTCACGGGCATGGGCGTGCGTAACGAGCTGCAAAAACTTTTTGGGGCTGACGCCAGCCCAACGTGTGAACACACGCTGAAGGTGATAGGGCGAAAGACCGACATGCTCAGCCAGGTCATCGAGAGAAGGTTGATCGCGAAAGTTTTCATCCAAATAGTGGATGGCATCGCCAACCCGGTCGTAATCTTCGATGGCGTTTGGGATGGCACCGATCGCTTCTAAATCAGTTTCTTTTCTGGTCATATCTTTCTGTAACATGTGTTCCATGGGCAGGCCTCATCGATAATCAAGTTGGCCCATTGTCACTGTCACCCTCACCGAAAACCACCCGGTTCTTGCTGTTCGTTAGGATTAGCCGCTCAAAACTCTTTCCAAAGTTGCCGCATCGCGCAAGAGTTTTCGCTCTGTGAAAGGTGCGCCCATGATGGTGAGACCAGCAGGCATGGGCGGGTGATTGTCGCCCGCTTCAGACAGCCCCATGGGCAAAGTAATGGCGCAGAGGCCAAATTGATTGGCGATTGAGGTCAGGGCCAGCGACCGAAAATTGGCGCCCAAATAGGCGTCTTCGTGGGTTTCAAGTTCCTCAATCGGCGGTGGCGCCAGGCCCATGGTCGGCATGAGGACGCCGTCAAAACCTGCCGCTTCTTGGAGATATCCGCGTTGGATTTCTCCTAATTGCAGCAAGAATTTAGTTACATCGGCGGTATTTACGTCCTTGCCGGGCAGAATACGATTGCGCACAAATTCATAGCAGCGCTCCGGGTTAGCTTCGATCAGCGCGCCCCAGGCGGCATAACATTCTGCGGCCACCGGCCCTGGCAAGGTTTGCACAAGGGTGAGGAAGTCATCCAAGGCTTTAAACTTGATGGGCGTGGTTTTTACACCCCCTTTTTGCAATGTATCTAGTGCGCGGTCAAAGGGCACTTGGTAAGCTTCGTCGACAAGACCGGTAAAAGTGTCATTGGCAAGAATGGCAAATGAAAGATCCTTTGTTTGTCCCCCGGAAAGATCAATAAGTTTTGTTTCCGTCAGTATAGAGAATAATGCTCCAGCGTCTGCAACGTCTTTCGTTAGCGGTCCGACCGTGTCGAACAGATAAGACAGCGGTTGCACGCCGTCATTGGGCAGGAGGCCTGCGGTGGTTTTCAATCCGACCAAACCGTTCCAGGCGGCTGGAATGCGGACCGACCCACCGGTGTCAGTCCCAAGGGCTGCTGGGGCCAGACCGGCGGCAACAGAGACGCCTGCACCAGACGAAGACCCGCCCGGAATGCGGGCCGTTTCGGGATCGAAAGGGTTTCGCGGTGTGCCATAGGACGGATTGATGCCGAGCCCGGAAAAAGCAAATTCGGTCATGGTGGTCTTGCCAAGACAGACGGTGCCAGCCCGTGTGGCGCGGGTGAGCACCACAGCGTCGCGATCCGGCACGCGGCCGTCCAAAAGCTTCGATCCGGCATTGGTTTCGATACCCGCTGTATCAAAGAGGTCCTTCCAAGAGAGCGGCACACCGTCCAAAGGCGAGCGTCGTAGTCCCCGCCCAGCGCGATCATGGGCGGCATCGGCTTCTTCAAAGGCGCGCGCCTCACTCAACCTTACATAGACGGTGCCATATTGCGTTTCCGATTCGGCCCGGTCGAGAAAGTACCGCGCCAGCGCGCGCGGATCGATAGCTCTCGCTTCAATTTCACGGCCCAAGGCCAATGCGGTCATGTCATGCCAGGCGGTCATAGTCCGGTTCCTCGAAATTGAATTGCTTGGTTGTTTTTTTGCCGCATCGATCAGCCTTCCTTTTGTGACTCTTATGCTGTTTCATGGGCTCGCAAAAGCCAAGAAAAAAGACGGCGTAACGAGACAATGACAGTGCAAAATTACGATACCGATGTGGCTGTTGTCGGCGGTGGTTTGGCTGGGGCGACCATGGCGCTGGCGGCAGCCCAAGCTGGGCTCAGCGTGATTGTGGTCGACAGTATCGACCCCAAAACGGCGACGGATGCAGCCTTTGACGGCCGGGTTTCGGCCATTGCCTTTGCCTCGTGCCGGATGTTTGAGGCGCTTGGGATTTGGCCGGCTTTGGCGCAAGACGCCCAGCCGATCAATGACATTGTGGTCACCGATGGCCGGGTGCGCGAAGGGGCGGCGCCGTTGTTTCTGCATTTTGATCATCGTGAGATTGGCGATGAACCGCTCGGTCATTTGATTGAGAACCGCCATTCGCGGGTGGTGCTGATCGACGCCCTGTCGTCCAACAGCAACATAGATTATCGCGCGCCGATGAGCATTACCGCCGCTGCGCCGGACCTTCACGGATACAATCTTACGCTTAGCGATGGCACATCGATCCGTACACGGTTGGCTATTGGTGCGGATGGCCGCGGATCACGCATGCGCGCATGGGCGGGGATTAAAACCATTCAATGGGGCTATAACCAGACGGGTATTGTCACCACCGTTCACCACCGGGATGATCACCACGGGATTGCTCAGGAATATTTTCTGCCGTCAGGGCCCTTTGCAATCCTCCCCATGACCGGACGGCGCGCGTCCTTGGTTTGGACGGAAAGACCCAAACTTGCTGAGGCGATTTTGGAACTCGATGATGCAGGCTTTCACGATGAGCTGGAGGCTCGTTTCGGCACTTATCTCGGGCCGATTGAAGCGCTTGGGACACGGTGGTCCTATCCGCTGGGGTTACAATTGGCGCGGGATTATATCGCGCCCAGGCTTGCGCTTATTGCCGACGCGGCTCACGGCGTTCACCCGATTGCCGGGCAGGGCCTCAATTTGGGCCTGCGCGATGTTGCCGCCCTGGCCCAAGTTTTGGCAGAAACGGTGCGCCTTGGTTTGGATATTGGGGCGGACGACGTGCTGGCGCGCTATCAACAATGGCGCCGCTTTGACAATGTTTCCCTGGCCTTCATTATGGATGCCATGAACCGGCTGTTTTCCAATGATTTCGGCCCGCTACGCTTGGCCCGCGATTTGGGATTGGGACTGGTGAACCAGGTACCGCCCTTGCGCCGCTTTTTTATGCGCCAAGCGGGCGGATCCGTTGGTGAATTACCGCAGCTCCTGCGCGGCGAGCCGTTGTGAGCGACCCCCTCTCACTCTTTTGACTTACCTCTGGACAAATAGCCCGGTAAGCTAAAAACCTAGGGTTGAGACCGTTGAATAAACGAGGGAAAATCTTTGTCTCAATATGATGTGGTTGACCGCGGCAAAAGTGCCTGGTCCATGGGCGCTCTTGCTTTCACGTCCCAAAACCTTTCGGTCGGGATGACCTTCGGCATGCTGGGCGCCTTCGTTCCGGTGATCAGCGAAGCCTTTGGCTCTAAACGATTGGCCATATCCATTGCCATGGCCCTACTTGTCGCAACGATGGGCGTGTTCTCCCCTGTCGTTGGAAAAGCCATTAGCACTTACGGCGTCAAACGTGTGGTCTTGACCGGTTCTTTGATCTTCTCGATAGGGCTTCTCGCGTTGAGCGCCTCTCCTAACATCGTGGTCTTTGTTTTGATTTTTGGGCTTTGGTTGGGGGCATCGTTTTCAGCCTTTGGTGCCAATCCAGCGACGACCATTGTCACCCAATGGTTTCCCACACATCCAGGGCGGATGGTCGGATTGGTGATGTTACCTGCGGGCGCCATGATGGTGCCGATCCTGTCGACCATGAGCATTCAGGCCTTTGGTTGGCGGCCCACTCTGGTTATCTTTGCCTTTGTGGTCATGGCCTTCTGGCCGCTTTTCATGATGCTGCGCCTGCCTAAGCGCCCAAAAAACGAGAGCCCGCAAGCAAAAACTGGCTCGCTCGATGCTTCGGCAGGAGACCCCGTTATCGGAACGCGGTTTAGTGACGCGATCAAAAACAAAGACTTTGTTGTTGGCACTCTCGCGACTTCGATTTTAATCAGTGCAGGAATTGCTGTCAGTATCCACATCATTTCGTTTGGTCGCGATCTTGGTTACGACGCCAATACTTCAGCATTCATGCAATCGATTCATGCCGGTTCATCGGCGCTCGGGGCTGTGGCGTTCGGCATCTTAGCTGATCGCATTGGTGCCCGCCGCGCTCTGATGGGACTTGGTGTCATGCTCGCTGCCGCCTGGCTCGCGCTGACCATGACCCTCAGCTACGAGGCTCTGATATTTGCTCTTGTGTGTGCGGGAATGTGCGCGGGCGGGTCGTTTCCGGCTTTTACGACCTTTCTCAATCAGAATTTCGGCCACGCCTCCTATAGCCGGCTGTTTGGCTATGCGGGATTGATCAAAGCACCCTTCATGTTGTTGGGGGCGCCGATTTTCGGTTATATCGCGGATACCACCGGTTCCTATGCGCTGGCCTTTCAAGGCTATGCTTTGGCCTTCCTCTTTGCCAGCGCGATGCTCGGCCTTGCGGTCAAGAACGCCCCGGCACGCCCCCTTGCCTCGGCACCAACGCGATCAGGTTAGATTCCCTTTTGTACCGATAACCATCCCCAAGACCTGAGCAACCGTCATGCCCATGATTCCACTTGCCATTAACAGGTCCGTGACAGCTATCAACAGGAAAGTCATGGTAATTCACAGGTGGCAAACATAGACCCAGTCGCAATTGGGTATGGTTCGTCGATCCATTCGGGGTACCTCCTCTGGCATGGAGGCCTTTGCGCTGATTGCTGGGCCCTTCGAGACGGATGTTGCACATCCTCCTCAGGGTAACGGGCTTTATATTTGCACGCCGTCCTCAGTGTAACATATAACGGAAACGTCATCCTGAGGAGGGCCGATAGGCCCGTCTCGAAGGATGGGCCACGCTCTGCAAGAATTAAACAAGAATTAAAGGGCTCTGCCCTGACGGCGCCCCACAAAATTAATCAATAGGACGTTAAAAGATACTCTGTATACGCCCCGCTCTCCTTCTCAACCACCCGAAGGGCTACCATGGTTGAAAAGGGGAGCGGCCCTGCCGATGCCCCACAGAAAAAGGGCCAGACCCTGATGGATCCGTACGAAATCGGTAGACAAATACGGGTAGGAAGCCCACGGACTTTCCGAGGTGTCATCGCGCACAAGCGAAGCGGGATCCGGCGCCAAATGCAAGCGTTTGCGATAATTTCCGGATGACAGGTCTGGATTAGGGTAATGCGGCCTCTTGCCTCTCGTGTGCTAAACGATTCGGATTATTCACTAGGGTCTTTACGATTTTGATGGAATCAAAATCCGACCCTAAATTGTTGCTTTCCGTGTTTCCGGACGGAAAACCGGCTTCCACTTTTCCTGGAAACACTCTAGTTCGCGGGGATCTACCAGGGTCAGAGCCCTTTAAAATGGGCGATCTCATCAAGGGGTGCGCGTTGTGTTTTCAAGCTGTTGATCGGTTGATCGGGATCGGCATAACCCATTGCCATGCCGCAAAACAACATCAGCTCATCGTGGATATCGAAAAACCCACAAACGGTTTTATGCCACATAGCCCAAGCTTCTTGCGCACACGTGTGGAGGCCTTTTTCACGAGCAAGCAGCATGATCGATTGCATAAACATGCCGAGATCGGCCCATTGGCCTTCCTGCATCGTGCGGTCGATGGCAAAAAAGAGGCCCACCGGGGCTCCAAAGAAATCAAAATTCTTGGCCATTTGCATCATGCGGCCGGTTTTATCCTCACGCGGAATATTGATCGACGCGTACAAATCTTCGCCGCATTGAAAACG
>JAJFIN010000091.1 GCA_021774955.1 Alphaproteobacteria bacterium
GGCAATGACCATTGTAGCGGCCACGAAATAGGCTTTCATGTCGACGGACATGCCGACGGTATACATATGGTGAGCCCATACGATAAAGCCGACGAAGCCAATCGCGACCATGGCATAAGCCATGCCGAGATACCCGAAGACAGGCTTACGTGAGAAGGTCGACACAATATGTGAAATGATGCCAAAGCCGGGTAAGATCAGAATGTACACTTCGGGATGACCAAAGAACCAGAATAGATGCTGGTACAAGACCGGGTCACCGCCGGTGCTGGCATCAAAGAAGGCGGTCCCGAAATTACGGTCTGTCAGCAACATTGTGATAGCGCCGGCCAAAACCGGAAGTGATAGAAGCAAAAGGAATGCTGTTACCAGAACTGACCACACAAAGAGCGGCATCTTGTGCAGTGTCATACCGGGCGCGCGCATATTGAAGATGGTGGTAATGAAATTAATAGCGCCAAGGATCGATGAAGCACCTGCCAAATGAAGCGTTAAAATGGCAAGGTCCACAGCTGGCCCGGGGTGGGCGGAAGTGCTGAGCGGTGCATACACGGTCCAACCCGTTCCCGCTCCAAGACCTTCCGCTGAGCCTGGTACCAACATTGAAAGAACGCCTAAGCAGAGCGCTGCTGGTAACAACCAAAACGAGATATTGTTCATGCGCGGGAATGCCATGTCCGGCGCCCCGATCATGATCGGCACAAACCAGTTACCAAAGCCCCCGATCAATGCCGGCATGACCATGAAGAACACCATGATCAAGCCATGCATTGTGATCAGCATGTTGAAGAAATGGTAGGAAGATTCACCGGAACCGGGAAGCATGGTTACACCCGGATCTTGCAACTCCGCACGTATCCACACGGACATGGCGCCACCGACGATACCCGAGACAATCGCGAAGATCAGATAAAGCGTCCCGATATCTTTGTGGTTGGTGGAGAAAAGCCACCGCCTCGCAAATGAAGGTTTATCGTCGTGACCGTGATCTGCGGCTGCTGTTTCGTTTGCCATGATCTTCGTCCCCATTCTCTCGTCGTAATTTGTTTTTTAAAAATTGCTTGATTGCGGCGGATCTAGTCGGCAGAGGCTAGACGCGTCGCAGGCTCTGTATCAACAACGCCGTATTCGCGCTGCATGGTGTCGATCCAGAGAGCGAACTCTGCATCCGAGACAACCTTAACCTCAATTGGCATGAAAGCATGCTTCGCACCGCAAAGCTCAGAGCATTGCCCATAATAAGTTCCCTCGCGCTCGACTTTAAACCACAGTTCGTTGGTTCGCCCCGGCACTGCATCAATTTTGACGCCGAAAGCCGGAACCGTCCACGCGTGAATAACACCAACAGGGTCTGCAGAAACAAGAACGCGTACTGTTTTGTTCACCGGCAAAACGACTGCGTTGTCGGTCGCCAACAAACGCGGCTGACCTTCGCGTAATTCATTTTCCGGAATCATTGTCGCAGTGAAAGCGAAATCGCCGTGGTCGGGATATTCATAATCCCAATACCATTGTTGCCCGATGGCTTTGATCGTCAGATCCGCTTCGGGGACCTGGTCTTGATAGTAGAGCAGTCGAAATGAAGGAATGGCGATGGCGATCAAGATCACTATTGGCACTACTGTCCAAATAATTTCTATCGGTGTGTTGTGGGCATTTTTTGAAGGTACAGGGTTGGCACGCTTGTTGTAGCGCAGCATAACGTAGATCAACAATCCGAGCACAAAGACTGTGATCCCAGTGATCAAGATCAAAATCCAATCCCAGAAACTTTGAATTCGATGGCCGATCTCGGTGACGAAGGGTTGAAAACCCATTTGCTTCTCTACGGCGATGCCATAGGTCTCTTCGGCAACGGCAATATCAAAGCCGAAAGCCAAAGTCGCCACAGCCAAACCAAGCATCAAACCGGCTCTGTTGAAAACGCGCATTTTCGTTCCTTCGTTATTCGCTTTATTCGGCCTAACAAATGTAATTGTGCCTGCGTCGCATCCTTTGAAAACTAAATGTTTGTTTCAAGCGCCAACGCCTACGCATTACATAAACTTCAAATGGGGAAAACTCGACAGACAACCCTCATAGATGTGGCGAGAAAGATCACAAATCAACGAACGACGCAAGCATTGCCCTCGCCCATTTCCCCAAGCTTTGTGCCCGACTCACCGAACTAGTCCAGGTTATAAGGGGGTGTTGGCAAGATGTCAGGTCCTTGGGTGGCCAATGCGGCGTTTTGCCGTAGAGGTTGCGGGCTTTCCGTAACGCAAAAAAGAACAAAATCGGCGAATCAAAGCGATGGATTTCTGCTGCTTCCGGGTGAAATAACAAGTGACGTTGCAGAGGTCTGCGCGCATATTGGCTCTATATTGGATCTATACGACCCCCATGCAGGAAAGATCATGAGCGCAGACATAGAAGACCTATTTTTCACCCAAACAGGCATGGACCGCAATCGGCTACAAAACGTCGTTGATGATGCTCTCGTTGATACCGACGACGGCGAGTTGTATTTGGAATATTGCGTGTCGGAGAGCCTGGCATTTGACGATGGTCGACTGAAGAATGCGAGTTTCGACACCATGCAAGGATTTGGTCTGCGCGCGGTGGCCGATGAAGCTACGGGCTATGCCCACGCCGCTGAACTCAGTGAGGAGGCCGTTAAACGTGCGGCCGGATCAGTTCAAGCGGTTAAAGCAGGCTATCAAGGCACACAATCAGAAACACCGGCCCGGACCAATCGCGCACTCTATACAGACGACAATCCACTGAACGCCGTTGCCTTCGAGACGAAAGTCAAACTGCTTGAGGACATGAACACTTATGCACGCGACCAGGATGAGCGTATTCGGCAAGTATCGTGCTCACTCGCCGGAGAATGGCAAGCCATCGAAATCATGCGCCCCGGCGGCATCGTGATGCGCGATATCCGACCTCTGGTGCGCCTCAATGTGTCGGTTGTAGTTGGCGAGGGTGATCGCCAAGAAACCGGCAGCATGGGCGCGGGCGGGCGTGTCGGATATGAAACCTATCTCGACACCGCAAATTGGCAGGGACAAGTTGATGAAGCCCTGCGCCAGGCTTTGGTGAATCTGCAATCGGTTCCGGCACCGGCTGGCGAAATGAATATTGTTCTTGGCCCTGGCTGGCCAGGTATTCTTTTGCACGAAGCGATTGGCCACGGCCTTGAGGGAGATTTCAACCGGAAGAAAACTTCAGCCTTTGCCGGCCTTCTAGGAGAGCGTGTCGGTTCGCCCGGTGTGACCGTGATTGACGACGGTACCATCAGTGACCGAAGAGGCTCGCTGACCATTGATGATGAAGGGACGCCGACCGCCAAAACCGTATTGATCGAAGACGGCATCCTTAAAGGTTACCTGCAAGACCGGCTGAATGCGCGGCTCATGGGCGTTCCAGCAACCGGCAATGGACGGCGTCAATCCTATGGCCACATGCCGCTGCCCCGCATGACCAACACTTACATGCTGGGCGGAGACAAAGACCCGGGCGAGATATTACAGAGTGTCGATAACGGTCTTTATTGTACCTCATTTGGAGGTGGTCAGGTTGACATCACCAACGGTAAATTCGTTTTCTCCTGTACCGAAGCCTATCTGATCGAAAACGGAAAAATCGGGGCGCCGGTAAAAGGGGCAACGCTGATCGGCAATGGTCCAGACTGTTTAACGCGGGTGTCGATGATCGGAAACGATATGAAACTTGATCCCGGTATCGGCACTTGTGGCAAGGCTGGTCAGGGCGTGCCCGTGGGCGTTGGCCAACCCACCCTTCGATTGGATGGCATTACAGTGGGTGGAACCGCCGTTTAACAAATCACAATCTTCTTTGAGGTAAATGTATGAGTGCTGATGATTGGGCAGATCTCCTCGAAGAATATGAAAACCGGATCGCCGCGTCTCGCGGCATGGGCGGTGAGGCGAAACTCGAAAAACAGCGAACAAATGGACGCTTTGATGCGCGGGCTCGCATTGATCAATTATGTGATCCAGATAGTTTTTGCGAACTCGGCACCTTGGTTGGCGGTCTTTCTTGGGGATCCCTTCCCGCTGCACCAGCGGATGCGCTGATTGGTGGTTTTGCTCAAATCGACGGACGCTCCATTGTTGTCATGTCCGAAGACTTTACGGTCCAAGGCGGCTCGATTGGATTGGGTGCTCATGCAAAGCGTGTGCGCCTGGCCATGCTGGCAAAGCA
>JAJFIN010000092.1 GCA_021774955.1 Alphaproteobacteria bacterium
AGGCCAGTGTTTCTTGCAGCACAAACAGCACCTCCGGAAGAAGAGCAATGAGCTTTGGTACACCGTAAATTGGCTGAGAAGTTTCCGGGCATTCTCACCATCATTGTGCCGAGGCATCCCGAACGAGGAGATGAAATTACCTCTCTGCTGCGCGAGACCGGACTAAACACACAACAACGAAGTCGCGACGAACAGCTCGGCGATGAAACCAACATCTATGTGGCTGATACACTTGGTGAGCTGGGATTATTTTATCGATTGTGCCCCATCGCATTTATCGGTCGTAGCTTGGTAAAAGGTTATGGCGGTAGTAATGCCTTGGAACCTGCGCAACTGGGATGTGTTGTGATCCAAGGGAAGCACACGGATAACTTTGCGACATTGACTAATCTTCTCCTAGGACAAAAGGCGATGGTACGGGTTGAGGATTGGGACGATCTTGCTCTCAAAGTCGTCTATTATTTATCTGATGAGGTCGCTTCAAAAGACATGATTGCCTCGGCCCGTACGTTCGCCCAAGGTGAGGCTATCAAGGCCGTCAATGCTGTCTATAAACGGTTGGAGCCTGTGCTCCCCCCTCAAGACACAGAGGTTCAAAGTGCGCGCGCCTGAATTTTGGTACCCACGCTCGGATGAAAGAAACGGGAGCCTTGCCTCAACCGTTCTATTACCGTTGAGCTGGCTCTATCAGATAGGTGCTCGTATTCGAGAGGTAATTTCCACACCCTACCACTCTTCCGTACCGATCATTTGCATCGGTAATATCTCGGTTGGCGGAACCGGGAAGACGCCACTCTGTCAAGCACTCGCCCAACAATTGCAATCTCGCGGGCACCGAGTTTCAGTCGTCACGCGCGGTTATGGAGGGAGTATTGTTGGCCCGGTACAAGTTGATGTCAATCTCCATTCATTTATAGATGTTGGAGATGAACCGCTATTACTTGCTCAAAATGCAAAGGTGTTTTTGTCGCAAAGCCGAAAGCTTGGCATTCAAGCTGCAGAGAAAGATGGCGCTACGGTTATCCTACTTGATGATGGGTTTCAAAACCCCACAATCGCCAAAGATTTCTCGCTGCTGGTATTCGATAGTCCAAGTGGTGTCGGCAATGGAAGAGTTCTCCCTTCAGGCCCCCTACGTCAGTCAACCAGGGAAGGCCTATCGCGAGCGGACGCTGTGTTTGTGATGGGAAGCCGTGAGGCAATTCAACCTCGCTTGGCAAACGCATTATCGGCATCGGGCAAACCCCAATTCCTTGGGCACTTTGAACCTGACTTGAACGGCATTGCAGACAAAAAGCTAATAGCATTTGCCGGGATTGGGAGACCACAAAAGTTTTTCGATATGCTCAGCGATTTGCGCTTGAACACAATTGAAACTATTCCTTATCCGGATCACCATCCCTACAATCAACGTGATCAAGAATGGCTAGTGGCTTTTGCCAAAGATCGAGACGCGGAATTAGTTACGACGGAGAAAGATGCTCTTCGCTTGCCTCAACCTATGCAAAAAATTGTGCACACTGTGCCAATAAAGGTGGTTTTTGAGGATTTGGACGCCCTCCTTGATATCCTTGATCCGGTACTTGCGTCTGCCACAGAAATGCCTAAAACCACATCTGCGATAACTGATTGAGGTCTTCAGTGGCAAAGCAGATTAGCGGCATTAAGGGCATCCAAAAGGCCCGCCTGCAACATTACATTGAATATGCTGGCCTTCTGATTGCCATGGCAATTTTTCGTGTCATTGGCCTTGATCGTGCGTCCAGTGTCGGAGGATGGCTTGGTCGCGCCGTCGGACCCAAAACAAAGCCTCATAAAACAGCGTTGACCAATCTGCGCATAAGTTTTCCTGACTGGTCAGAAGATAAGGTGCAATCAACCGCGCTCGATATGTGGGAAAATTTTGGCCGGACCAGCGCTGAATATGCCCATCTGGACAAGCTTCTTCCATATGTGACTGACAGTCGCGTCGAAGTTGTCGGCGGCGAGATTATCGATGAGGTAATGACTTCGGGGAAAGCCGTTGTCTATTTCTCAGCACATATGGCGAATTGGGAACTGATGTCGATGTGTATTCGCCAACGCGGATACAAGCTTAATGGTGTCTATCGATCGGCGAATAACCCACTGGTCAACGATTGGATGATACGCCAACGGGCACGCTTTCAGCTCAATGTACAAATGCCCAAAGGACGCAAAGGGGCGCGCATGCTGGTTGATGCCATGCGCAGCAATGAAGCGATCTCGATGCTGGTCGATCAAAAAATGAATGACGGTATTACCGTCCCGTTCTTTGGACGTCCGGCCAAGACAGCACCAGCCGCAGCGCAATTTGCCTTAAAATATGATGGCATAATGGTGCCGGTTCATATTCGTCGATTGTCTGGGGCTCGTTTTCGTTCAGAGTTCCACAAGCCCTATGAAATTACACCTACAGAAAACAAGCAGGACGATGTAGCTGCGCTCACTGCTCAGTACACATTGTTTTTGGAAGAGCAAATCCGACAAGCACCCGGACAATGGATGTGGATGCACAATCGGTGGGTCAATTCTGAGACCGGGAGCTAAAGATCATTCAGTTCACGATATAACGAGCAAGTCACTTATCCACCTCTGGCGGTCTCGGATTTTTTGATTTCCATTGGGCCAACAAGGAGTGCTGGATCAACCCGTTGATCTGTCCAATACATGCGCCAATCGAGATGGGGGCCGGTTACGCGACCGGTTGCGCCGATTTTACCGATTGAATCGCCCTGCCGCACAGCCTTGCCGACCTCAGTGTCGACAGAAGAAAGGTGCATAAAGACGCTGACCAACCCCATGCCATGGTCAACGAAAATCAAGCCTCCTTCAAAATACATATCTGGCTCTGCCAAAGTCACTATGCCGGGTGCGGGTGCGACGACTTCTGTCCCGGTAGGTGCGCCGATATCAACACCGAAGTGCGGGTTTTTAGGCGTTCCGTTGTAGACGCGCTGGCTTCCGTAGACACCGGTAATGGGGCCATGCGCCGGCCAGTTGAAGGTCGCGTCATAGCCTTTGCTTTCTGTTTCTTGGCTACGGGCGGCCCGCTTTATTTTTCCCTCTTCCTTTATCCGACCCAGACCTTCTGGTGGTGGTGTCACGCGTGATTGGGGAACACCTTCAACGCGTTGTATATTGTACTCTCGCTGTGCGACGGAGAGCGTTCTCACTTCCTGCGCGCCACTTTGATGAGTGATTGTGAGCTGCGCGGTCACCGGATGGACACGGCCAAAACCAATTAGAAAACGACCGGTTTTGTCTACGCGTATGGTTTTGTCACCAAGCATTACCGATGCACCCGGCGCAGCGTGTCCCAGCACGAGCCCGCCTTGGACAAAATCGCCGTCGAGGATCACTCGCGGATAGGCGTGCGCCAAATTTGATATGAACAATATTGAAACCAAAACAAACAAACGCACGAGCAACCTCATGTTTCATCTCCGCTTTGTTCATTCTGCTTATGTCGTTTCAATGCAGCGGCGGGCGAGGCATAGGCTTCTTGAAGATCAACATTCCAATATTTCAAAGCTTCAAGTGCAATGCGCTGGCCGGTCACGTGACACAAAACATAAGAACCGGGCTGGATAATTGAAAAGCCTCCGTCCTGAAACAAGACCTTTGCTTGCCCGTCTGGCAATGAATTTGGATCTGAATAGTTCATGTGCGTTTCCTAAATACGAATTCCATTATAGCAGACGCCCTTGTTCTTCGGTATCGGTTTGGGTCTCTTTCTTGCTTTTCTTCGGGCGCGGGCCCTTGGAGCCGAGCTTGGATACGATTGCGGTCGCATGACCATCAGAAAACTCTAGATCTAGGGCTGCTCCGCCCTGCACATCTGACACGCGCCGCACGAGCTGCCCTTTCTGGTCATGTACCAACACAAATCCTCTTTCTAAGGTCCGCGTGTAACTATAGGCATCGAGCAGTTTTGCAGACGCGGTGAGTTTGTTTGATGCTCGTTCGAGCGTCATTTCAGCGGATCGACGTAAACGGGTCTTTAACTCAGATGTCTTTTCTTTGAAATGCAATTGAGGCTTCACCACCAACTCTGAGCGCATATGAGATTCAACCCGAGCAAATGCCAAGCGATGCACATCTATGTTCCCGCGTAAAGCGCGGTGGAGCATCCCGGAAACCGCATCACATTTTTGTTGCGCTAAACCAATGAGATCAGATGGCCTCGGCAGCGCACGTGCCAACGCTTCTATGCGCTGGGCCCTTTCATTGAGCAATCTCGAAGCTGACCGGGTTAGACGCCCCTCCAGTTCGCTCGCCGTCGCAATCAATTCGCTACGCACAGGCACTGCCATTTCAGCGGCGGCAGTTGGCGTGGGTGCGCGTTGATCAGCAACATAATCAATCAATGTCGTGTCGGTCTCATGTCCGACAGCGGAGATCAGCGGGATCTTGCTTGCCGCAGCGGCCCTCACGACAATCTCTTCATTGAACGCCCATAAGTCCTCAATGGATCCGCCACCACGGGCTACGATAAGTACGTCGGGCCTGGGCACTGGACCGTCGCTGGGAAGATTGTTGAAACCTTTAATGGCGCCTGCGATTTGCTCGGCTGCTTTGCCGCCTTGAACCAGAGTGGGCCAAATCAGAACGTGGCGTGGAAAGCGGTCACTGAGACGATGCAGGATATCGCGGATAACTGCGCCAGAAGGTGACGTCACGACACCAATGACCTCTGGCAAATACGGCAATGGTTTTTTACGCTCTTCAGAAAAGAGG
>JAJFIN010000093.1 GCA_021774955.1 Alphaproteobacteria bacterium
CGGCAATGGTGGCATCTTCTGTTTCGCCGGAGCGGTGAGACATGACGGATGTAAACCCAGCCCTATGAGCCATATCAACGGCGGTCATGGTTTCCGTTAAAGTTCCGATCTGGTTGACCTTGATGAGGATCGAGTTGGCGCTGCCACGCTCAATGCCTTGGGCAAGCCGAACCGGATTGGTGACAAACAGATCATCACCGACCAGTTGCACTTTATCTCCAATAGCTTGCGTCAAAGACTTCCAGCCATCCCAATCGTCTTCGGCCATGCCATCTTCGATTGAAATGATCGGGTATCGACTAACAAGATCTTGGTATTTGGCGACCATTTCATCGGCACTGAGCACCAGACCTTCACCTGTGAGATGATACTTGCCGTCTTTGTAAAACTCAGTTGAAGCGGGATCGAGTGCCAGAAAAACGTCCTCACCAGGTTTGTAACCGGCCGCTTCGATGGCCTTCATGACATAGCCTAAAGCCTCATCCGTTGAAGAAAGGCCTGGGGCGAAGCCGCCTTCATCACCGACATTGGTGTTGTGGCCATCGGTTTTCAGAGCGGCTTGGAGGGCGTGAAAAATCTCCGCACCTATGCGTACAGCCTCTGCCCCGCTTTCGGCGCCAACCGGCATGATCATGAACTCTTGAAAATCGATCGGATTATCGGCATGGGCGCCGCCGTTGACCACATTCATCATGGGCACCGGAAGCACACGCGCGCTTGGTCCGCCGAGATAACGATAAAGCGGCAAGCACGAAGCTTCAGCAGCAGCTTTCGCCACGGCCAGAGAAACACCGAGAATGGCATTGGCGCCGAGACGAGATTTGTTTTCGGTGCCGTCAAGTTCAACCATCAGTTCGTCAATCTGAACCTGCTCTTCGGCATCCAAGCCCGACAATGCGTCAAAGAGTTCGTCGTTGACGGCTTCGACGGCATTCAACACGCCTTTACCGCCAAACCGCTCGCCGCCATCGCGGCGCTCAACGGCTTCATAGGCGCCGGTTGAGGCTCCTGAGGGGACAGCCGCCCGACCAAAAGAGCCATCTTCAAGCAGCACGTCGACTTCAACAGTAGGGTTGCCGCGGCTATCGAGAATTTCGCGGCCGAGGATGTCGACAATGGCAGTCATGGGATTGATCCTTGTAGAAGAGACTCACGGCGAAAGGTTGGCCGTTTAATAGCCAAAACAGCGGTGCGAGGAAAGGCGCAAAGAAAGAGGCTGCGAAGTTTGTTTCGCAGCCCTTGAAATTGATCTTGAATCTGTATGGAAAATCTACTCTTCGTCGTCGGAGACGATGATGCGGTGCGGCGGCTCGTAGCGCTCTTCGGGCAGTGGAATGGGAATGCCCAAATCACTCATCACGGTCGCGTATGGACGGTGAACGCCATCCAAGATATCGACCATGCCGTGGCGGCCGACGAAACGTTCCATGATCGCGAGTTTGACTTGCGATGAAACTGGCCCGGCACTTTTGGTCAGGCCAACGGTGTCGCGTCCGGTCAGCGGATCTCGCTCTTCTTTCAAGGCTTCATCAATGTCTCGGGCCCGCTCGTCTGTCACACGGTAGAGAACGCACGGCGATGAGAAAATGCCTGCAGCGCCGGTCAAACCGCGGCCAATCTGGCCACCTAAGAACTTGTCATAGAGCCCATTGCGATTGCGGGAATAGCCGGAAAGGATCAGCGAGGCCATGTTGCGACGCATGCCCGGCGGGAATTTCGAGTTGCTCGCATCTTTGTCTTTGGCGTCGGATTTTGACCGGCTGAATAGGCGCTTGGCCCTTCCGCCAAATGTTGGTTCGTCGTCGTCATCATCGTCGGTCATGCCAAAAAGTGGCTGAACTTTTTCTGGCTCCACAGGCGGTATGGCATCCGGTGAGCGGAAGACCGAGACGTAGGCCGTGTCATCCTGAAGGACAAAATGACCTTCGTAATATTCGCTGCGCTGCGCACCGGGAGGGGCCCCACTCGGCTGTCTCAATACTGATTGAACGACACCGGTCAATGGCTCGCGCTTGACGCCCATATAGCCACACAACAGGTAATAGCGGCCCTGCTCTGAGAGCACTTGGGCGACATCCATGGTGTACATTTCATAGACTTCCCACTCATCTTCTTTGAGTGAGATGTGGGTATCGACACCGCCGGTCTGAGCGGCAACCGCGTGGAACAACATGTCCTCGTGGCCGGCAAAGGCGAGGATCGGCTGGCCATAGGCCAAGATGCCTTGTTTCTTGAAAAAATCGAGGGCGATTTTACATTCGATCGCTTTTATCCGACGGACACCTCTGCCAGATCGATCCGAATAGACGTTCAGCAAAGTGTTGCTCATCTGGCGCGGACAGCCCGCACGATCTAAATAAAAACCGAGTTTTTTGCGCGGCGCCCACTTGGGCAATGAGTCGAGATGCGCGACTTTGATCAGTGCTTGTTGAAGCTGCTGGTAATCTTCAATGGAAGGCTTATCGAGCTGGCGGAAATGCGCTGCCGCTCCGTCTCGATCCCACATCATTGCTGGATTTTTCAGAAAATCCTGAAATCCCATTTTTTACTCGCCCCCTTGGAAATTTACCATATCCACCATCGCACTAGGTCGTTTTGGTTGGAAATCCGCCGGTTACACCCCATAAAACCTTAACACAGTGAGCCATGAATTTCGGAAAAAAGCAATATCACTCGCGGTTTTAGTCAGAGCAAAGTGATCAGCCGGGATTTCGGTCTTTTGAGATCCTAGTAATGCGCCAATCTAGTTCTAAAATTATCGTTGAATTACAATAGCTCACGGATATTTTCTTGTTGAAATTCTCAGGCTCTTTTTGCCAATCCATCAAACTCCATCAAATTCTCAATAAGCCCTTTTAACTCGTTGATATTGATCATATTTGGGCCGTCAGACGGTGCGTTATCTGGATCTTGGTGCGTTTCCATGAAAACTGCGGCGACGCCGATTGAAACGGCTGCGCGGGCTAGACCCGGGACGAATTCGCGTTGACCGCCGGTGGTGGCTCCTTTTCCGCCCGGTTGCTGAACCGAGTGTGTGGCGTCGAAAACAACGGGGGCGCCCATCTCGGCCAGGATCGGTAAAGCACGCATATCGCTGACGAGTGTGTTGTAGCCAAAGCTGGTGCCACGCTCGGTCACCATGACATTGGGGTTTCCGGCGTCATTTATTTTGGCGATGGCGTTGGCCATATCCCAGGGCGCTAAGAATTGACCCTTCTTGATATTGACTACCTTTCCGGTATTCGCAGCAGCTACCAAGAGGTCTGTCTGGCGGCAAAGAAAGGCCGGAATTTGAAGGACATCCACGACCGAGCCGACTTCAGGACATTGGTGTTCGGTGTGCACATCGGTCACCACGGGCATGTTGTAGGTTTTCTTCACATCCTCAAATATCGGCAAGGCGGCTTCTAATCCGAGGCCACGGCCACTGCTCAAGCTGGTGCGATTGGCCTTATCGAACGAGGATTTATAAATGATGCCGATGTTCAGAGCGTCGCCGATTTCCTTCAGCCGCCCAGCCATATCGAGCGCGTGATCGCGGCTTTCCATGGCGCAGGGACCGGCAATCAATGTCAAAGGACGATCATTACCTATTTCCAGGGAGCCAGCTTTTACAATCGCATTCGGTGCCATGAGGCGGACTTTCTACGCTAAACAAGACGAGACTGCACCACAGCAGCTTCGATGAAAGATTTAAAGAGCGGATGTGGGTCGAACGGTTTGGATTTGAGCTCCGGGTGGAATTGCACCCCAATAAACCAAGGGTGATCCTCAATTTCCACGATCTCTGGTAACGACCCGTCGGGTGATACACCAGAGAATGTCACGCCATGTTTCTTCAAAATTTCCTCATGGGCAATATTGACTTCATAGCGATGGCGATGGCGTTCGCTGATATTTGTCGCGCCATAGATCTCGGCGACTTTACTGCCGGGTCGTAACACGGCGTCGAAAGCGCCGAGCCGCATGGTGCCGCCAAGATCATCATCGGCACTTCTGATCTCGGTCTGATTGCCCTTGTTCCACTCGGTCATGAGCCCAACGACCGGTTCATCGCAGGGACCGAATTCCGATGAGCTGGCGTTGGTCATGCCGGCCATATTCCTCAGGGCCTCAATGACGGCCATCTGCATGCCGAAGCAAATGCCGAAATACGGCACATTGTGGGTGCGGGCGAATTCAGCGGCTTTGATTTTACCTTCTGATCCGCGCTCACCAAAACCACCAGGGACCAAAATTCCATGGACGTTTTCGAGATGGTGAAGCGTGTCTTCTGACTCGAAGATCTCAGATTCGATCCATTTCAAATTGACCCGGACATTGTTGGCGATACCGCCGTGTATCAAAGCTTCTGTCAAAGATTTGTAAGCGTCTTTGAGTTCGGTGTATTTGCCAACGATGACAATCGTGACTTCGCCATCGGGTTCCAATACGCGCTTGGTGATGCCCCGCCACATCTCGAGATCCGGGGCTTTGGCATCGGTAATGCCAAAAGCCTTGAGAACCTGATCGTCAAAGCCTTCATCGTGATAGGCCAGCGGGACCTGGTAGATCGTTTCGACATCTAGTCCTTGGATCACCGCCTCCGGCCGGACATTGCAGAACAGGCCGATCTTTCGACGTTCTTCTTTGGGGATCACCCGGTCTGAGCGGCACAGCAGGATATCTGGTTGTATACCGATGGAGCGGAGCTCTTTGACCGAATGCTGCGTTGGTTTGGTTTTCAACTCACCGGCACTGCTAATGTAAGGGATGAGTGTTAAGTGGACATATATGGCTTGATTGCGCGCCAGCTGATTGCCGAGTTGGCGGATCGCCTCGAAGAACGGCAGGCCTTCAATGTCGCCAACGGTTCCCCCTATTTCGCACAAAACGAAATCAACATCCTCATTGCCGTTCAGGACAAAATCTTTGATGGCGTTGGTGACATGGGGAATGACCTGGACCGTGGCGCCTAGATAATCGCCGCGGCGTTCTTTGGCTAATATTTCCTGATAAATCTTGCCGGTGGTGACGTTGTCGCCACGATCGGCGGCGACGCCGGTGAAGCGCTCATAATGGCCGAGATCGAGGTCGGCTTCGGTGCCGTCATCGGTGACATAAACTTCGCCATGCTGATAGGGGCTCATGGTCCCTGGATCTACATTGAGATAGGGATCGAGCTTACGAAGACGTACGCGATATCCACGCGCTTGTAGCAGCGCGCCGAGAGCTGCGGAGGCTAAGCCTTTGCCAAGGGAGGAGACCACGCCGCCAGTGATGAAAATGTACCGGGCCATGGAAGTATAGATTACTCGATTCTTGGGGGGTAAATAAAGAAACTAATGCGGATTCGCGAAAAAGAATTTGCGCCGCCCAATGGCGTTGGATTTCTGCGCAAAGAAGCCTCAGTCGGGAACTGGGATCGTCACTTCGTCATCAGCGCTGGAGCCATCCCCATCTACCGGAACTTCAGGGATTTCGATTGCCGGTACAGCACTAGGGTCGGTTGCTCCCGTAAAATCCAAGCTTTGATCTGTTTGGTTGCGTGCCAAAAGGGTCAGGATGAGACTTGTTCCAAAAAAAGCCGCCGCGAGAACGGCTGTTGTTCGGGTCAGAAAATTTGCTGCCCCGCGCCCGCTAACCAATCCGCCGCCAGCTCCACCGCCGCCAATGCCCAGCGCACCACCGTCGGAACGCTGCAACAAGACGAGCCCTATTAGGAAGGCTGCAATAACAAGATGGATGATCAACACGATCGTGGCCATTGAGAATACTCCGACAGGCTCAGCAGATATCAAAGCGCGTTATGTAACGGTTTCAGGTGTTTAGAACAAGATAAAAGCAAACGGTGTGTTTGGCACACGTGCTTGCTTTGTAAGGCGCTTGCTAGCTGGATTTCGCTGTCCGGCTCAATGACCTTGCTTCTTGGGTCAGCATCGATTGGAGGGCTATTGCAATGGCACCGATATCTTGTTGCAAGCTAGGCAGCAGAACATTGTCGCCAAGCTTGAACCTGGGCTCGAGAGAATATGTTGTCTCTGGGTTATCGCGGTCTGAAAACGCTACGACTATGTGCCAATCGTTGTTCAATTTTCCATTGTGTTTCAAACCATTCAGACCGTCTGAAAGCAATCTGAGATAAACGGGGGCTTCACAATAAAACCAGACCCTCGGGACTTTCCAAACGGTGCCATCGGTCTGGAGATGCCCTTCGCATGACCAACACGGCACAAACATGCCGAGACGTTTCATTTCGAAAACAAGAGGTAAGATAATCGGCTCAATGGGATAGCGTTCTGGTTCAGCGGACAGTAATTTTAGGGCATCGGGGCATCGTGTGGAACACATGCACTGGCAAGATTTAGAACCACAACTGTCGCACTTGATCGCACACGTCGTGCTGCAAACGCGACCTTCAATACCGTTGGTGTGGATTGCTTTGCTGAGCTCTTCGCTGAGCTGATTGCTGTCGTTACCGCAAGAATCGCGGCGCTGTATCCGCATGAACCTGCCCTCATCAAATTGTATCGGTTAGCTTGACAGCTATATGTGAAAGCGATGTTAAACTGTATGAACAGCGCTCTAACGCTTGTTTCGGGGGAT
>JAJFIN010000094.1 GCA_021774955.1 Alphaproteobacteria bacterium
TTTCCCTGTTAAACAGGGAATTTACAGGGAAAAATTACCAATTTAAGCGGAATCTGCGATTTCAGATGCTAATCACGCCGTAGTTTCAAAGGTTTACAGGTGTTTTCCCTAAAAAACTTATCAGGGAAAACATTTAAGGTAACAGGGAAATTATTCAACGGAACAGGGAAACTTTCCAGCCGATCAGTAAGCGTCGTAAGCGTCCAGGGAATGCACACTTTTTTGAGGTGCGATGTTCTGCTGTGTTCTTCTTTTCAAGTTGAGTTGAGTTGAGATGGGAGGAGAGCGAGGTGATCGACATTCATATGCCTAGGACGCGATATGGGGAGGCGTTTTGGCGTTCCCATCATGAAGCGTGGAAGCGCAGTGACCTGAACCAACGGGAGTATTGTGCGGCTCAGGGGATATCGCTCAAGGCTTTCGGCAATTGGCGCGCCAAGTTCAAGGCTGAGCCTCAGATCACGGAACGCAAGTTGCTTTATCGGCGCGGGGGCCTAAGTCAAACCCTTAGTCACAGTCTAAGTCACCCCCTTAGTCACCCCTTAAGTCACCCCCTAAGTCACATGACTTATCCCAGTTACGAGGCAGAGGGGCCCCCCACCATTCCACCGGTTCGGCCCGGCCATCGGCGTCGGTTCAGTGAGGTGGAACGACGCCACATTCTGTGCGAAGCAGCCAAGCCCGGCGGCAGCGTCGCTGACGTGGCCCGGCGCTTCGGCATTGCCAAGCGAGTTCTGTTTCGCTGGCGGCAGGAGATGGCCGCAAGTTTCGTCACGGTAGAGATCTCAGACACTGCTACAGCTGACAAGGAGGTGACCCCATGACCGCGCTGCTGCCGCCTGGCACCAAAGTGCACCTGGCCTATGGCTACACCGATATGCGCAAAGGCATGGATGGATTGGCGGTGATGGTTCAGGAAGTACTGCACCAAGATCCGTTTTCCGGGCATCTGTTCGTGTTCCGAGGCCGTAAAGCTAATCTAATCAAGATCGTCTTTTGGGATGGCACCGGCATGTGTCTCTACGCCAAGCGACTTGAGCATGGCGTGTTTCTTTGGCCACCCAACATCGAGCCGGGACGAACCCTGTCTCTCACTTCGATACAGCTTTCCGATCTGCTCGACGGCATAGATTGGCGTCATCCGGAACGACAATGGCGACCGGCCGTTGCGGGGTGAGGTTTTGCTGCGGCTGATTGACTCAGCGCGCAGATGGCAATGGGCTCTCTCAGCCCTTGCCTTTAGACTCTGATCCATGGATCTTGATCTCACCGCGCTTCCCAATGATGTCGACACACTGCACAAGATGATCAGCGACTTGGTTGAGGTGCGGGATACAGAACGCAGCGAGGCCCAAGCTGAGATCGATAGCCTCCGTCATCTCATCAAGACCTTGCAACGCAGTCAGTTCGGACGCCGCTCAGAACGTCTCGACAATGATCAGCTGCAACTCGGTCTCGAAGACCTCGACGCCGACATCGCCCGTGCCGTCTCTGGCTTGCCGGAGACACAAAACAAGACGGCAGAGCCACAGCAAGACACCTCCGGCTGTCTCAGCCTGCCGGACCATCTGGAGCGCGAAGACGAGAGGCTCGATATTGAAGGCAGGTCATGTCCTGGCTGCGGCGGGATCATTCATGAGATCGGTGAGAGCATCAGTGAGATGCTCGACTATGTCCCGGCCCGCTTGCGGGTCATACGGATTTGCCGGCCCAAATATGGCTGCCGGTCCTGCGGCACCATCCATCAAGCCCCGGCCCCTGAACGACCCATCACCAAAGGTCTGGCAAGCCCTGGTCTTTTGGCCCAAGTGCTGGTGAGTAAGTACTGCGATCACACACCCCTCTACCGTCAGTCCGAGATCTTCGCTCGGCACGGGGTCACTCTCAATCGCTCAACACTCGCCAATTGGGTTGGCGGTGCGGCCTGGTGGCTTGAGCCCTTAAGAGACCGGCTGGCGACCCATGTCTTTGCCTCCACCAAACTCTTTGCCGACGACACCACCCTACCGGTACTCGATCCCGGTCGAGGCCGCACCCGCACCGGACGGCTTTGGGTCTATGCCCGCGATGACCGGCCCTGGGGTGGGTCCGATCCCCCAGCCGCGGTCTATTTCTACACACCCGATCGCAAAGCCGAGCGACCGGTCACTCATCTCAAAACTTTCAACGGTGTCTTGCAAGTCGATGGCTATCAAGGCTTTGAGAGACTGACAACCGACGGCAACATTGTGCTCGCAGCCTGCTGGGCGCACGCGAGGCGCAAGTTCTATGACGTTCATCAGGCGACCCAGTCGCCGATTGCCGCTGAAGTCCTGCGCCGTATCGGTGAACTCTACGCTACCGAGAAAGACATCCGTGGGCAGGCAGCCGAAGCTCGCCAGCGGGTGCGCGACACACGATCACGTCCCCTGGTCGATGATCTCAGAACCTGGCTCGACGCTCAACTCACCCGCGTTCCCGCCCGCAGCAGTTTGGCCAAGGCCATCCGCTATACCCTCACCCGTTGGCCAGCCCTCTGCCGCTTCCTTGACGACGGCCGCATCGAACTCGACACCAACACAGTAGAGCGCGCCATCCGCCCCATCACCCTCGGCCGCAAGAACCACCTCTTCGCTGGGTCCCAAGGTGGGGCCGAACGATGGGCCATCATCACCTCGCTCATCACCACCGCAAAGCTCAACCACGTCGAGCCATACACCTACCTTAAAGAGGTCATCAATCGCCTCTCCAAGGGACATCCCATGAGCCAAATCGACAATCTCCTGCCCTGGAACTGGAAAACTCAAGACTCCGAAAACTAGGCAAGTGTCAGGAATGGACGCTTACAACATTTCCATGGAAACTACCAATTGTTGTCACCAACATGCAATGCGAGAATTTCCTCTGGCTTGACCTTTCATGACACATCGCCTCCGCAAGATCTGTTAATTAGTAGACGGACACTAAATTTCACCCAATTGAAGCCATGATAGCGCTTGACCAGACCATGCTTTCTCACCGCAGCTATCAATACTCTCACGCAGTCAGTCAACGCACATCACGCCCAAACGATCGCGGAGCATCTTCACATCAATCCACACGGTTCAGTTCAAACATCCTTGCCGAGGACGGTGTTCGCATCAATGGTACCTGCTTCGGTGCCATCGAAACACGCGAGTATCTTTTGAAACCTAGCTTTGAGTCCCGCCGCCAGATCGGCGTGGGTGAATATATATGGTTTGTTCGTCTTGATCCCATGGACCACCTGCTCGCCCACGATGTCGGCTGACAATCCGTCGGTCTTATACATATTATCAATTTCGTCGAGCACGCTGGGCAGTGGCGCGCCTCCCCCTAAACCAGCGGGGCGATTGCGACCTGATTTGACAATGTTCGTTGCGATCAAACCTGGGCACAGGACCGAGACGCCAATATTTTTAGGCTCCAGGTCCTTGCGGGCGGCTTCGCAAATCCCGACCACCGCAAACTTAGAGGCGCTGTACGACGCCTGGCCTGGAATTGAAACCAAACCGAGGATCGAGGACGTGTTGACCAGGTGCCCCCCCTCACCATGCTCGGTCATGAGCGGGAGAAAGGTCTGCATACCGTTTATCACACCGTTCAGATTGACGCCCAAGCACCAATCCCAAAGAGAATAGTCAAGCTCGTCAATGGCACCGCCAGTGGCCACGCCAGCATTGTTGCACAGTATGTGCACTTTCCCGAAGTGACTTCCAATCACGCCCGCTACGTCCTGCATCTGTTCCCGATCGCTAACATCGACAACAAATCGCTGAACATCAACATTGGTGGACCCAAGGTTCGCCGCAGCGACCTCAAGCGCGGCTGATTCTACATCGAGCATCGCAACATGGACACCCTCAGCGATCAGAGCGCGGGTGATACCAAGACCGATTCCAGACGCAGCACCCGTAATCACTGCAGTCTTGTTTTGAAGAATTTCCATTTATGCTTTCGCTCCCATGGCATCAAATACGTGGTTCCAGGTTTTTTTGGCCAATCGTCTCTTGGGTCACGTCGTTGTTTGAAATTCAGACACAAGGGATTTCGGAATCTCAATATGTTTGGCTCTCAGATATTCACCAAGTGATTTAGCCTGTTTATCGATCCGGTTGTTTGATGCTGCGCCCGTTCCGAGTACCCCCTTAATGTAGAAATTCAAGGCACGCAGATTTGGCATATCAAATCTCTCAATTTCGTACTCCGCCAGATCCGGGCACAGACGCTTAAACTCGTCGGTTGTGAGGTACTCAAACAGAAAGCTGTACGCCTCATCGCTGCGCGCCCATACACCACAATTAGCGTTGCCTCCCTTATCTCCTGATCGGGTTCCAAAGAGGCGGCCGAATGGGGCAGTGGTTTTGTCTTCATTCAGTGCAGGCGCCACATCAATTGGCTGCAGCTGGTAGTATGAATATTCCAGATCCAACCTTTGAGTTGGGAGCACGTCAACCTTTCTCCCGTCGATGTGCACGTGCTCAGTGACAAGCTGGCTGTCGATAAGCGCTGGCCAATGCACAATGATCGGACTGCCATTGAAACCAGCGCCCCCCCGCCCGGTGTTTCCCGGTGTTCCCGCCAAGCCTAACTCAGTGACCTTGGCAACAAATAGGCGGCCGAGCTTTTTTTGATCCGACGATGTAACAGTAATACGCAAAGCCGCGTGCGCAACTTCATTAGACTGAGGGTCTTCCTGATCGCTACGGATCAATTGAACATCGACATCGTCGAACTGTTCGCGCCCACCAAGATTGTGGAACACCGCATCAAGATAAATCGCCGCTTTCTTCTCGATATCCAAACCCGTCAGCAGCACCTCCATCGCTTGTTTGGCCGGTCCCAAAGTGTTCATGCAAACTTTGTGCGTCGCTGGCGGACTGCTCCCCAGGGTGCCACTTACCAGCACTCGATCTTCGTCGGCTTGTTCAACTTGCATGGTATCAAAATGCGCAATCACATCGGGGTTATAATAGGCTGGCGTGGAGATTTCATACAGCAGCTGAGCTGTAACAGTACCAACCGACACGAGCCCTCCTGTGCCTGGATGCTTGGTAATAGTGAAGCTGCCATCCGCTTCAATTTCCGCAATTGGATAACCAACATTTCTAAAACTGGATACTTCCTCAAAGAAGGCATAATTACCGCCGCAACACTGCGCTCCACATTCGATGATGTGACCCGCCGCCAAAGCTCCCGCAAGCGCATTATAATCATTACGGTTCCAATTAAACTTCCAAGCAGCAGGGCCGATCACGACAGCCGCATCCGTGACGCGGGGACAGATCACGATATCAGCACCCAGATCAAGTGCTTCCTTAATGCCCCACCCACCAAGATACGTATTGGCCGTTAGTACTTTTTGATCCGACTCAGACAGCGCGATACCTGTATCAAGGTTTGTGAATAACTGGCCCTGGCCCTGCATCTTCGTCAAATCATCCAGTAAATTGTCGCCATCGATATATGCGACTTTCGCATCAAGCCCGAGTTCGAGGAGGATTTTTTCAACCTCCTCTGCCATACTCTTTGGGTTCAATCCCCCAGCGTTAGTTACAATCTTTACACCTTTCGCAACACAAGTAGCTGCAACTTCCTTCACCTGCTTCAGAAAGGTGCCGACATAGCCCATGTTCTCACCACGCGCCTGCATTTGATTGTACAGAATCGACATCGTCAACTCCGCAAGATAGTCCCCGGTTAGGACATCAATTGAACCACCCTCAACCATTTCGCGGGCGGCTGACAGACGGTCACCATAAAATCCACTGCAGTTCGCTATGCGAATAACGTCACTCACTTGCTTCCTCTCTAATCAACTTGAACCCAGCGAGGTTTGCGTTTGGTTCGAAATGCATCCATTCCTTCTGCTGCCTCTTCAGACTGGAACATACGTGCGCTCCAATCTGTGGTTTCTTTAAACCCAGTTTCGGTGGACAATTGCGGAACACGGCGCACGAGCTTTTTGCATTCCATGATAGCATTCGGTCCTCCTAGTTTGATCATCTCAACCACTTCTTCAACAACATCAACAAGCTCATCATTACTGACAGCACGATGGGCAAAGCCCATCTCGACCGCTTTTTGACCATTGAACCGTTCGCCAGTAAGGAAAAGTTTCATGGCATGGTGCTTGCCCAGCTTGGGCAAGCACACAACAGAAATGATCGCTGGGATGACACCAAGGCGCACCTCGCTGAAGCTAAACTTCGCGTCTGCGTCAGTGATAACAATATCCGCAGCACCTACCAGACCCAAGCCTCCGCCAAATGCGACACCGTTAACTGCTGCTATTACCGGTTTTGGACACTCCAATATGGCGGTCAGCACGTCCGCGAAGGATACTACGTGGCTCAGCTTATTCGCACCCGCCCCTGGTTGGCCTTTCAGGTCTGCACCGGCACAAAAAGCTGGCCCCGATCCGGTGATGACGATGCACCGCACCTTATCATTCTCACCGGCCGACAGAATATGGTCGTAGATCTCTGTCACAAAAACGGGAGACAACGCGTTGCGATTTTCTGGTCGATTCAAAATGATCCAAGCCGCTCCATTGCGGTTTTCACATACTACCGCCTTAGTTGTTGTTGTGGCCTGTATTGTTGTCATGCCTCTTCCTTTTCTTCGATCATTGTGACCAGAAGCTGGCCATTCTCGACTTGGTCACCAACGGCAACATGAACATCACTAACTTCGCCATCTCGGAGCGCGGTGATGCGATGTTCCATTTTCATCGCTTCTAAAAGCAACAACAGCTCGCCTTTGCTGACTGTGTCGCCCGGCATTACGCTGGTCGCAAGCACAGTGCCTGGCATTGGCGCAACCAATCCACCGCCTAACGCCTCTAGTCCCCACACTGGATAACGCGGTTGTTCGACCAGCTCCATATCGCCAAGATTCGTATGTACAAGCCAAATCATGCCATGCTGGTTGACCGAAAAGTCCATGCGTCGTCCATCAATATCAATATCAACCCTGCCATATCCACAGAGATGTACACTGACGAATAACTCATCATTATCTGTGAAAATACGGAACTTATTATCAGATTGCCTGCGGTATTCGACGTGTAACTCTTCGTTGCCGATTTTAAAATCAATCCGCTCCGGCGGCATCGTGGAATTGCGCCAACCACTAGGTAGAGTGCTTAAAACCTTAGCTCTTGCTCTTCGCAATGCCTGGCCCTCAATGACAGCTGCAATTGCAGCTTCTATGCATTCACTTCGTTGCGGGAGACGCGTGCGTGGAGGATTGACCCGATCAATAAAGTCCGTGGTTATGTCGCCGGAAAGAAATTCCGGTGTGCGTAAAGTAGCGACGAGAAAGTCCCGATTAGTCGTCAACCCATGAATGCAGGTCGTTTCAAGCACGCGGGCAAGTCGGCTCACCGCCTCTCGGCGTGTAGGTGCATGTACGATCACCTTGGCGATCAGCGGATCGAAATCAACACTTATGGTGCTGCCAGTTTCAACACCCGAATCAAAACGAGCGGCACTTGCTACAGAAGGCTCCCACATCAGCACTGGACCGGGCGAAGGCAGGAAATCCTTGTCAGGATCTTCAGCATACAACCTTGCTTCGATTGCATGGCCATTGATAACAATGTCATCTTGACAGAAGGACAAAGCCTCACCCTCGGCGACACGAATTTGCTCACGAACGAGATCTTTGCCGATGATTTCTTCGGTAACTGGGTGTTCCACCTGCAAGCGCGCGTTGACTTCCAAGAACCAGAACTCGTCCCCGCTCAGGAGAAATTCAACCGTACCAGCGGACGAATAACCAAGCCTGCGCGCGACAGTGATGGCGGCTTCACCCATACTGAGGCGCATGTCTTCGCCCAATGCGGGGGAAGGCGCTTCTTCAATTACCTTTTGGTGACGCCGTTGAATTGAACACTCACGCTCAAAGCAATGCATAAGATTACCAAGATTGTCGCCCAAGATTTGAATCTCAATATGCCGCGAGGAATCAAGCCACTTCTCCAAAAATACCGTGTCATCGCCGAACGAGCTACCAGCCTCGCGCTTGGCGCTGTCAACGGCGTCTAGCAATTTGGCAGCGTCTTCCACCACTCGCATTCCGCGTCCACCACCGCCTGCGGAGGCTTTGACCAGCACTGGATAACCAATGTCAGTTGCTGCTTGTCGGATATTGATGCCATCGACGATCTCGATCGCGGGGAGCGTCGGCACGCCTGCTTCTCGCATGAGACGTTTCGCTGAAAGCTTGTCACCCATCAGCCCAATAACCTCCGGGCTTGGGCCGATCCATTTGATGCCGGTGTCAAGGACAGTTTGTGCAAAGGCGCTATTTTCCGAGAGGAACCCATAGCCTGGATGGACCGCGTCCGCGCCGCTACGACGGCATGCATCCATTACCTTGTCTACATTCAGATATGTTTCAGCAGTTGTACGACCCTTTAGCGCGATTGCTGTATCTGCTTCCTTCACAAATGGTGCATCGGCATCGCCGTCAGCGTAAATAGCAACAGTGCTGATGCCCATGTCGTGCGCTGTCCGGAAGATCCGTCTCGCAATCTCACCTCGGTTTGAGACAAGCAACCTGCTAATAGGTGTTACTACATTCGCCACGTGCCGAATTCCTTGGTACCTTCAACTTTGTTGTTAAAGCAAGCCGACAAAGACATAGCGATTACGACCCGCGTGTCGCGGGGATCAATCATACCATCATCCGAAACGCGAGATGTTGCAAAGAGTCCTTTTGAGCGCTCTTCCGCCCAATGCTCCGCTTGAGCTGCGCGCGTTGTGTCCGCTTCTTCATCAAACTCTATGCCGCGACGCTCCGCTGCTTTTCGCCCGACAATACTCATTACTCCCGCCATCTGTTTGGGGCCCATGACGGCAATTTTAGCGAACGGCCAAATATAGGTGAAACGTGTTCCGAATGCGCGGCCGCTCATGCCATAATTTCCCGCACCATATGACGCTGCTGTAATTATCGAGATATGAGGCACCGTGGAATTAGACACCGCATTAATCATCTTTGATCCGTTTTTGGTGATGCCGCCTTGCTCGAAATCGGTCCCAACGATGTAGCCCGTGATATTGTGGAGAAAGACGAGCGGTACATCGATTTGATTACACAATTGAATAAACTGTGCGGCTTTTTCTGATGATTCTGAAAACAGTGTACCGTTGTTGCCAAGAATACCCACCGGGTACCCATGCACACTCGCCCAACCGCATACTAAGGTTGGCCCGTAAAGCGGCTTAAACTCTTCGAAGTAAGAAGCGTCGACGATCCGCATGATGACTTCTCGCATATCAAAAGGTGTGCGCAGATCTTTCGACACCAATCCAAGAAGGTCTTCTGGATTTTGCGTCGGTTCTTCAAAGACGGTGTTTGGCTCCGGCCCAAGTTTGCGCCAGTTAAGATGGGCAACGACCTCCCGACACATGCGGATGCCATCGTGTTCGTCCTGGGCGAGATAGTCACCAAGTCCAGAGATCTGAGTATGCATATCTGCACCACCCAGGCTTTCCTCGTCCGCGTCCTCGCCTGTTGCCATCTTCACCAGCGGAGGCCCGCCCAAGAAGACCTTTGATTGGTTCTTAATGAAAATATTGTAGTCACTCATACCAGGCTGATAAGCGCCCCCGGCGGTTGACGTCCCGAAAACAACAGAGATCGTTGGGATACGCATCTTCGAGAGCTCGGTGATTTCGTAGAACAAGCGACCAGATTCGGCAAAATGGCCAAGTTCGCGTCGGATCGCGGCTTCCGGATCGCCACCTCCGCCACCGCCACGTAGGTCACCACCTGCAGATTCGACAAACTGCACATATGGTAGACGATTCTCGCGGGCAATTTCCAATCCGCGCATGAGCTTTTTAGCGTTAAACGGGTTGAACGCCCCAGCCCGAACCGACGGGTCGTGCCCGAGGATCACACATTCAACACCTTCGATGACACCGATTCCGACAACGAAACCAGATCCAACATCATAGGCTGAGCGCCATGCTGCAAGTGGACTTATCTCCAAAAACGGAGAATCCCGGTCAAGCACATAACCGATACGTTCCCGTATCGGCATTTTGCCTCGTGATGCAAGGCGAGCCAACGCTTCCTCGCCACCGCCACGCGCAACCTGATTATTAAGCTCCTGCAACTCGCCAAGCATCTCGAGCATATCGGAGGTATTCTGCCGAAACTCTTTAGCTCTGGCGTCAATTGTTGATTCCAATACAGGCATGTTTCTCTTTCACAATTTTGATGTCCTATATAACATAAAAAAAGCCGGTCGTAAGGTTTTTTTTAAGTAGTGATCTGTATATGAGTTGTGATAGGTTGATACGGATTTGGTGCATCGTTTGGTTAACCACACGCGAGATTCTAGCGGAGTTAACAATGTGGGTGGCGATTGTGGAGAGGTTAAAAAACCCCACCGCCATATAGTCGGGCTGAAAGGTATAAACGCATCAAAAGCCCATCTGGGAATTAACGCTTGAGGGAACGGAGGACTGAACAATTTGCCAAATCCAACAACCAAGTTCCGAGTGAACTTCTGAACCTGATTCGCACCAATAACATCACCTTTGATTCGCTGTCGTAACTCGCCAAAGCGACACCGAGACGATATAACGAAATCCGAAAATCGACAGACAGGAAACGTACTTGAAATTGAAACAGACAATATCAGGCAACAAGAATTTGCAGCAGGCAAAGAGTGCGCGTGCTCGTAAAGCGATCATTGATGCAACCATCAAGTCGTTGGTCGAAGTCGGTTATTCGGAGACTTCGCTAAGTCGTGTTGCTAAAGCCGCGGGATTTTCAAAGGGCGCTCTGCAGCATCATTTTCCGAGCAAAGAAGATCTTATAGCGCAAACTTTGGACACGCTCTTGTCGCGAACGATGCCCCCCAACACAAATTCCCAGAAAGCGTCGTCAATTGAAGAAGCGCTTATGCGCGCCTGGAAAAAGTTCGTTAACACAGTACCCTATCGAGCACTTTTGGATATTCTCAATGCCGCTCGCACCAATAAAGCTCTTCAGAACCGAATCAGCGATGAGCTTTTTTCTTGGGGAGAACGTATGAACGCCCAATCTCTCGAGAGTTATGAAGCCGTTAACGGAGACGATGAAGAAGTAGTGATGCTATTAAATATGAATCGGTGCTTTATGCGTGGGTTGCTTATTCAAGAGCAATATGGCGCAAACTCAGAGACAACAATCCGATACCTTCACCAGTGGATCGAGATGATTTCACCGCTATTACGGCTTAAAAGCAATCAGTCGACCAAAGGCGGATAATGGCAGGGGCACAACACAAACCGCCCCTATTCACCTAATAACAATTGGAGAATACTGTGCGACTTTATCATTGCAAAGACGCGCGGTCGTTGAGACCGTTGTGGACGTTGGAGGAAATGGAGCTCGATTATGAGCTTATCAACATGGAGTTTCCTCCGCGAGCAACTTATCCCGGATATCTGGACTTGAATCCACTGGGCACGGTACCGACGTTTTACGACGGCGGCCAGTTCATGTCAGAATCTTCAGGTATCTGTCATTATATTGTAAGTAAGTACGGCCCGACCGAGATTGCGCTGACACCGGAAGAGCCTCAATATGGTGAGTATCTGAATTGGCTGTATATGAGCGACGCAACACTCACCTTTCCCCAAACGCTGGTCTTGCGGTACAGCACACTGGAAAAGGAAGATCGGCGCATCCCGCAAGTCGTTCAAGACTATTCCATCTGGTATCTCTCTCGCTTGAGGTTTGTTGAAACTACACTCGCAGACCGCGAGTTCTTGTTAGGGGAACGCTTCACGATCGCAGATATTGCAGTCGGTTATGCATTATTTCTAGGCACTCGATTGGGGCTGAGAGATAGGTACAAACCTCACTGCAATCGCTACCTGCAAACGCTCACAGATCGACCAGCATTCAAGAGTGCGCGCAATAAACAGCTCAGTCTCACGCCCATCAGCACTTGATAAAATCGGGGCCGACTTAATAGGGCTTGTGCATGGCCGTGGATTGGAGACTTGTCAGCCGCCAGCTTCAGTTGGTCGCTCCCGCAATTCCTCGGTGAAAGTCTTGGACGCGAGCCACAGGTGGTAGGCTGCAAGCAGCGGCATAACTTTCATACTGACCAAAGCCCAGCGAAGAGATTCTTGTCCCAGGTAGGATTGTAGAAAATCAGAAATCACACCGACAGCAAATGGCCCTAATCCAATGCCGATCAAGTTGGATACGAACATCATAATTGCTGCCGCCAAAGCGCGAGCGTGTGGCCCGACCAAACCCTGAACTGCAGAAAGCAGCGCACCCGCGAATGCACTGGAAAGTAGGCTAGCAATTATTAGAGAAGTGAAAGCTAGCTCCAAATTCGGCGCCAAATAGAACCCCAAAAGAAACGGTACTGAAGTCAAGGTTGACAGAAACGGCACATAGATCAGCCAGACGATATTTCGTTTCGCCATCCGATCAGCAATGAAACCTCCGGCTAATACAGAAATCAAATTGGGTACCGCGAGCAAGCTAAGAAGGATCCCCACCTCCTTCGAAGACAACCCGTAAGACCGCTGAAGAAACGGTGCGCTCCATTGGCCAGCGCCCACATTACCAAACCACAACAAGCCTATCGCGATCATCAGATGTGTAAAAGCGCGCCCTTTAAACAGATGGCGCACCGCCTGCCACATAGATCCACTGCGAAGCGGTGATCCGCTTTCTTCAGGTGTGTTTCGTACCGGTGGCTCCTTGAGTGTAAAACGAACGACCAACGCAAATATTAGTCCAGGTGCGCCGAGGACATAAAAAGCACTTCGCCAGCCATATTCTTCAGCGAGATATCCCGCCGAGAAAATACCTAAAAATGCACCCATGGAAGCACCCGCGATATAAAAGGCAATTGCTTTCGAGCGCAGCTCAAGAGGAAAGTATTCGGCGATGAGCGCCTGCGAGGGTGGATTGCCGCCTGCCTCTCCGATCCCAACTCCCATACGCGCCAGTAACAACTGCCAATAGGCACCCGCCATCCCCGATATTATTGTCATAGCGCTCCAAATCGCCATGGCCCATGCGATCACGCGGACCCGAACGCCGCGGTCGGCTATCCTTGCGATTGGAAATCCAAAGATGGCGTAAAACAATGCAAAAGCAATCCCTGTGAGAATACCCATCTGGGTATCGCTGGCATGAAACTCCATTTTGATAGGTTGAATCAAAACACTCAGTATAGCCCGATCCATGTAATTCAACAGATTGACCCCCATGAGGATGATCAATGCGTAGGTGCGATATCCAGGAGAGAACTTCTTCAATGATAGCGACTCCAATGCCGCAGGCGTCGTTTTGTCGGAAGATGTCATTGCGTGTGTCCCATCTCGGTGTGTTTATTCTTTGGATTCGGTGATGGCTTGATAGGTTGTTGTTTTCAGGTCGGGTTGATAGATCGGCCACTCGCCCATGCGCTGCATTAGCCCAATCACCACGATATCTTCCACCGGATCGATCCAAAACGCTGCTCCAGAAGCTCCGTTCCAAAAGTATTCGCCTTTGCTACCGACGATGCCGGCAGACACCGGGTCGGTAATGACGCCGACACCCAAACCAAAACCCAAAAAAGCCGGAAGTCCTGTTGGTCTGGATTGACCATCATCACCCTTTTTCCACAAAACAGCAGGCAGATGATTTGAAGTCATGTAGCCAATCGTCTTAGGACTGAGAATTCGAATGCCGTTCAACGTGCCGCCGTTGCGTAACATCTCAGCAAATCGCATATAATCGCGAGCAGTCGAGACGAGTCCACCGCCAGCTGCGAACAATGTCACATTTTGATAATCACACATCGCAAAGCAGTTTCCCGGGATATCGCTGGGAATACCTGCTGAGCCCAGTTGGCCATCCACGACCTTCAACTCGCCGTCTTTTGGGTCGACAAAATGATTAGGCAAGAAACGCTCTAGTTTCTCATCCGGCACTACAAATGAAGTGTCTCGCATGTCTAGAGGTCGAAATAGCTGTTCTTTGAGATACGTATTAAGCGGTTGGTCACCAAGGCGTTCGATCACTACCCCTGTAAGATCCACCGCGACGGAATAGTGCCACTGCGTGCCGGGTTCAAATTTCAGAGGTAGCTTTCCGAGCCGAGCAGCGAATTCATCCAGGTCCTTCGCTTCCCACAGCTTAGCATCCACATAAGCCCTATCGACCGGGTCGTTGGGATCAAACCCATATGACAGCCCCGCCGTATGAGTAAGCAAATTATGCATGGTCATCTCGCGCGCGACCGGCACAAGCTCACCATCCTTCATCACCTTTAGGTTTTTGAGTTCCGGGACAAACTTCGACACAGGGTCCCGCAGCTGAAACTTACCCTGTTCATACAATTGCATGATAGCGACTGCGGTGACCGGTTTGGTCATGGAAAAAAGCCGAAACAAATCATCCTTTTTCAGTGGCCGCAGATCATCAATGCCACGTTGGCCATTCGCCTCGAAATGTACGATCTTTCCATCGCGAGCAACCATGGTAATGAGTCCCGGTATTTGCCCGGATGCCACATAAGCCTTGCTCAATTCAGAGATGCGGTTCAGCCGCTCAGACGACATTCCTACCCGTTCGGCCTTCGTTGTCGGCAATTCCTGGCTCATCCCATCAGAGCTTGATAGTAAAACCGCAACTATGCCAACAACCAGAACACTCGAGACAAACATCCCTATCTGCAAAAAACGCATATCATCTCCTGATAGTGCAGTGATTGCCGAAGCAAACACCATGATCTTTTGATAGTTTCATCACGACCAACCGAGTGCTAACAGGGACTGGAAGCATCAACTCTTGTCATTATCACTCGTTCTATAGTCGCCAAATTCTTGATCACGCTTGCTCAGCGCGTGTGTCAAATTCTCAGAGATATCTTTCAAATGCGCCTGCGAACTCGGTAATAGCGTTGCAAGCTGTTGCAATTCAGTACCAGCACGGATGCCAGCGCGAATACCCATGGCGTCCATTTGCCGATGCACAGCACG
>JAJFIN010000095.1 GCA_021774955.1 Alphaproteobacteria bacterium
GAGCCGACGCTCGAAATGGAATTATCGGATTGGTTAGTACCATAGTCACCAGGCGACTGGAAATTCAGCCATAGTAAAACTGCGGCTGCCACCACCCATGCCATGCCAAATACAGAATTCACACTCGTCATTTTACCCACCTGATACGCAACCAACACAAAGTCCAATGGCAAGCCATGTTGCCACTGATTTTAGCTATTCAACTTTGTCAGAGACGGAATCTCATCTACTCGCCGGTATCTGTCGACTCGTCTAGCATTTCAGCGGCATCATCGGCGGCTTCTTCCATCACTTCTTCTGCCGCGTCTTCAGCAGCATCCATCATGTCGTCAGCAGCTTCATCCATCATGGTGTCGGCACTGTCCATGGCTTCGTCCATTTCGGACGCATCCATCATATCGCCAGCGTCATCCATATCTGCCGCATCGCCGGTCATATCCGCTGCATCATCCATAGCTTCTGCCGGAGCTGATTCTTCCATCACTGGAATTTCAGTGTCTCCTTCAGGAGCCGTATTTGGTGCGTTAAAAGAAAGCCATGCCAGTGCTGCTGCGCCTGCAACGAACACTACGCCAAATGTCATATTTGTGCTTGCCATATCCCCCGATACCTATGTTTTGCAAGAAACCCCGAGCGACATACTGACAGAAGCTGCGAAGGAGTGCAATCCCCGCGCAGAGCGGGTTTTTGGCTGATATTGCTCGGCAAAAGAACTCAGCTGAATGCCCCGGAACACCGCTGTCAAAAAAGCAGTTAACCACAATAGTTTAGGCAGCGTCTGGTCGGTTCATCCAGAACAAAAGGCGCTTAGTCGGAAAGATCCAGACGATCCCGAAAAAGAGGTAGAACGCCAGCCGAACAAGCCAATGATCGAGGACGATGAAATCTGCCAAAAACAGGCAGAAGAGAATGTAGGAGATAAGGCCTGAAAGGAGAACGATGAGGCCGATGAGCTTTCTAGTTCGAACTGACATTGAGTGGCCCAATTTTGTATTTTTGCTGTGAAATCGCGCCGTCTTGTCGAAGGTGACGTTTCTTCATTTTAATCATGGTCGGATTTCCTCACTGTCAGGTGGACAGCACTAGCTGATTATTCAGCGCGTTGCGAGGGATTGTTCCTGATAGCTATGTTGCCTAAGGTCCTGAAAACGAAAGGAAACGATCCATGAGAGTTGAAAACAGCGTTGTTCCCAATGAACAGCAGATGGCAGCTTTTGCTGAACCCGGTCCCGATGGACCGATATTTATGGTGAACTTGCTCAAGTTCCGGGAGAAGGCGGTTTATGAAGATGGCCGCGATACCGATCTGACTGGACGCGAAGCCTACGCACTCTATGGGCAAGCGGTAGTGAAACTGCTGGAAAAACATGGCGGTGGTCCGGTCTTTGGTGGAAGCGTCACACACTTGTCGCTGGGTTTTGTCGAAGAGCTATGGGACCAGGTGGCGATTGCAAACTATCCTAACCGTGCGGCCATGCTGGCGATGGTGACCTCGCCGGAATATCAGGAATGTGCCGTTCACCGGACTGCAGGTCTTGCTGGCCAGCTTAATATCGAGACAATTGCCGCCGGTGCCCTGTCCGGGGAATCGTAGATTCATTTATAGGCAGAAACAGCACGCGGCCTATGACCATTAGCGTCTCGTTAGAGAAAAGGTAGTCCAAGATGACTCAAGTCCTTGCCGAAGCGTCAGAACTTTCTGATGCGCGCAACAATCGCCAGGTCGGCTGGTGGTTGATGGCAGTGGCTGTGCTTGTTGTGATTATGGTCGTGGTTGGCGGGGCGACCCGGCTTACAGATTCGGGTCTTTCGATTACAGAATGGCGTCCCGTAACCGGGGCCGTGCCACCGCTCAGTCAAGAGCAATGGCTTGTTGAGTTTGAGAAATATCAGCAGATCCCTGAATATACCCTGATCAACAAAGGCATGAGTTTGGGAGAATTCAAATCCATTTATTATTGGGAATGGGGGCATCGGTTTCTCGGTCGTTTGATTGGTTTCGCGTTTCTCATTCCGTTTGTCTATTTTTTGCTCGCTCGAAAAATCGAGAAGAGTCTGGCACCGAAATTGGTTGGCCTCTTTGTTCTTGGCGGATCCCAAGGTTTTCTGGGCTGGTATATGGTCCAGAGTGGACTGGTTGACAGGGTGGATGTGAGTCATCTCCGTTTGGCGGCTCATTTGGGTTTGGCTTTTTTGATTCTGGCGGCGCTATTTTGGGTTGCGCTTGGCTTGTTGCGAGAGAGCCGCGAGCCCTTGTCGCCCCAGCACAAAAAGTTTCAGACTGCATCAACCTTCTTGGTTGGGTTCATTGGTCTACAGATTATTCTAGGTGCTCTTGTGGCAGGACTACATGCCGGGCGTATTTACAACACATGGCCACTGATGGATGGCGCCCTTATTCCCACTGGGCTTTTTATGCAATCGCCCTGGTATGCGAACTTCATCGATAGTCATCTGACCGTTCAGTTTAATCATCGCCTAGTTGCCTATTGTATTGCGTTGTTGGTCGTGCTGATTTTTGTTTGGTCTAAGAGTTTGAATTTGTCCAAACCCTCTCGCCAAGCGATTTCCATTCTTGCTTTCATTGTCGGTATTCAGGTCTTACTGGGCATATGGACACTTCTCGCGGTTGTTCCCATTTCGTTAGGGCTTTTGCATCAGTTAGGAGCTGCTCTGAGTTTACTGGCGGCACTCAATCTCGTTCATACGCTTGGAAAACCTGCGGGTGATTCTTAGATCTTCCAGGCGCGACTGATAATCGCTCGATGATCCGTACCGGTAGGAAGTGTACCGTAGGCGTGGCCCCAATCCCCATCTACTCTAGAGGCAAGGAATGCGTCTGAAACTTCGTTAGGAGCATGTTGCATCAAGAGGTTTGCTTGTAGGGTTATGGCCGCTGTCTCAACAAAGCGGCGGGCCTCAGTTTGGACTTTACTGGTGTCATGCAGCATATCTTTCAGTACCGTGATGTTTCGGTCATATCGTGCATCTTGCCCTTCAAGCGCGGTTAGTTCGGTCATGAGAATTTCAAGAGCATTTGGTTCTTTCTCCAGGGTTCGGACAACATCAAGACAGATGACGTTACCGGACCCTTCCCAGATTGAATTAAGAGGAGCTTCTCGATAGAGCCGTGGCATGGGGCCTTCTTCGACATATCCAGCCCCGCCGTGACATTCCAAAGCTTCGTAGATAAAGTTTGCTACCCTTTTGTTGAGCCAGTACTTGCTAATGGCTACAGCTAGGCGTGCGAATGTGCGTTGATCTTGGTCCTCGCGGCCAGCATCGAATGCGCGTGCGATGCGAAATGTCAACGCAGTGGCGGCTTCAACTTCAAGTGCCAGATCCGCCAACACATTCTGCATGAGGGGTTGATCGACCAGTTTTTTTTGAAACGCCATGCGATGAGTGCAATGATGTATGGCTTGAACCAAACCAGCTCTCATAAGCGAAGCAGCGCCGACCGTGCAATCCAACCGCGTGTGATGAACCATTTCGAGGATCGTGTTGACCCCGCGTCCTTCTTCCCCGACGCGTTGTGCCCAGGCGTTGTGATACTCGATCTCAGAAGATGCGTTTGATTTGTTGCCCAATTTGTCCTTGAGGCGTTGAATGAAAATTCGGTTGCGTTGTCCCTCGGGCGTCCATCGGGGGGCGATGAAACAAGTTAAACCTTTGTCGGTATAGGCCAGGGTAAGGAAAGCATCGCACATCGGGGCGGAGCAAAACCACTTATGACCGACGAGCTCGAACATCGTTCTGCTTTGATCCAGCGGTGTTGCCTTTGTAGAATTTGATCGAACATCAGAACCCCCTTGTTTTTCGGTCATGGCCATGCCGATTGTCGCGCCGGTTTTCTTGTCGGCGGGTAGGAATGCCGGATCGTACTTATCCGACAATAACCTTGGCACCCATGTGTCTGCGACGTCGGGTTCATTCATGAGAGCGGGAATGCAGGCATAGGTCATCGACAGCGGGCAGCAAACGCCGGCATCAATTTGATGCATCATGTATTCAAGAGCACAATGGGCAAGGTGTCCTTGGTGACTGTCTTTGATCCACGCAATTGATGCTTGTCGGTGTTCGGTCGCGAGCGACATAAGGTGGTGGTAGGCGGGATGGAAATCCACCTCATCGACGCGATGGCCGTAGCGATCGTGAGTGCGGAGCACTGGAAGGTGGCGGTTGGCTTCTTCAGCCCAACGTAGCGTGTCTGCGCGTCCTAATGCGTGACCAAATGACGAAAGATTGTGAGTGTCGACATTTGGGCCCTCACGCTGAACTGATTCTTTCAGGATATGATCCAATTCGTAGAGATTGTAATTTTCCAACGGTGAGGGTTGGTTGGTCACTTCGTGGGTGGAGAGTTGAGCTGTTGGCTTGAAATGGGTCATGTGAACCTCGTTCGATTGAAGCGCCCTCGCGTTATTGTACCTACATTGTTTGGTTTCTTTTAAGCCGTTTGATCTCAATGAGTGGGCAGCGGTCCATCACTACTTTGAGGCCCGCTGTTTCCGCTCGTTCCGCGGCAGTCTTGTGAACGATGTCAAGTTGCATCCAAATGGTTTTCGACTTCTTGACAATAGCATCTTCGACGATCTGTGGTACCGCCTCTTTGTTGCGGAATATATCGACCATATCGATGGTCTCGGGGATATCTAATAGAGATGCAAATACTTTTTTACCGTGAATGGTCTTGTCCGCCTGGCCTGGATTAACCGGGTAGACTTCGTATCCTTCTTCGATCAAGAAGCGTGTGACTTTATTTGAGTCTCGGTGTTCCTTTGGGCTGGCGCCGATAACCACAATCGAACGCGTCGAACTCAAAATTTGTAAAAGATATTCATCTGTATACGGGTTCATTTTTCATTGGGCCAAACAGGCGACCGTTTGTCAAAAAAGGCAGATACACCTTCCTGGGCATTTTCGCTCAGCATGTTCATGGCCATCACTTCAGACGCATATAAGTAAGCCTCAGAGAGAGGCAGTTCGAGTTGCTTGTAGAATGCTTCTTTGCCGACCTTAATGGCGTGATGAGATTTGCTGGCAATTTTGTGTGCGAGGGCGCCAGTCTCTGCTTTTAGTTGATCCAATGGAACGTGCTTGTTGATGAGACCCATCCGTGCGGCATCGTCGGCTGAGGTCATGTCGCCGGTTAGTAGCATTTCCATGGCGTGTTTTGAACTAACATTTCGACTGAGGGCGACCATGGGCGTCGAGCAGAACAAGCCGAGATTGACGCCGGGGGTTGCGAACCGTGCCTCGCTTGAGGCGACAGCGAGATCGCAGCTGGCCACGAGCTGACAACCAGCAGCCGTGGCAATCCCTTGAACGCAAGCAATGACGGGCTTGTTGCCCGTGACAATGGTCTGCATCATGCAGCTACATTGGGTGAGAATGTTCCGAAAAGCCTCTAATCCCGCGTCCTCGGATTGACGGGCCTGGGTGAGTTCCCTGAGGTCGTGACCAGCACAAAATGCTGGGCCCTTTGCTGCGAGCACAATGGCTTTGGTTTCAGCGCGCTCAAAGAGACTGGACAATGTGTCTTCGATGGCACTCATCATCGCAATAGACAGCGCATTGCGCTTGTCGGGTTGGTTGAGTGTCATCCATGAGACTTCGCCGTCATGGGCTACTTCGACAAGTATTTCTTGTAATGAGGCCAAAATGGCTTCTCCTATGTGGTGTTATAATACCGCATTCATAACATCATGTTTTTACAGCGAAATTTCCTAATCACGCGTGTTGACTGCGATGTTTTCATTGCTTATAACACGCGCCGCATAGTGACGTGAATTATAGACGTCAGATTTAAAGGGTAACTCATGAAGACCTTCAATTTGAAGTCCGCTGATGTGGAAAAGAAGTGGATTGTGATCGATGCCGACGGTTTGGTCCTGGGCCGGCTGGCTGCATTTGTTGCCAACCGTCTGCGCGGCAAACATTTGCCGAGCTACACGCCCCATGTCGATTGCGGCGACCACGTTGTTGTCGTCAACGCCGATAAGGTTGTTTTGACCGGTAACAAGCGGACCAATAAGAAATATTATTGGCATACTGGACATCCTGGCGGCATTAAAGAACGCACGGCCGATAAAATCCTGGAAGGCAAAAATCCCCAAAGGGTTTTGGAAAAAGCCGTTGAACGGATGTTGCCTGGCGGTCCGTTGTCTCGGCGTCAGTTTTCTAATTTTCGTGCCTATGTGGGGCCAGACCATCCTCATGAAGCTCAAAATCCTGAAGCGCTTGATGTTGCTTCGATGAACACCAAGAACACAAGGAGAGCATAAGCATGGCTGAAGAAACCACGACATTAGAAGGTCTGAAGGACGCCATGGAAGGCGAGGGCGTTGTCGTTGAGACAGCAGCGGCACCGGCAGAACCAAAGCTCGATCAATATGGCCGCGCTTATGCAACCGGCAAACGGAAGAATGCCATTGCGCGCGTTTGGCTTAAACGTGGGAATGGTAAGATCATCGTGAACGGCAAAGAATACGAAACTTATTTCGCGCGGCCCGTGCTTCAAATGATTATCCGTCAACCGCTAGTGTCGGCAGAGCGGATGGATCAGTTTGACATTATGTGCACGGTCAAAGGTGGCGGTCTTTCAGGACAAGCTGGGGCTGTGCGTCATGGTATTTCCAAGGCGCTCACTTATTATGAGCCGACATTGAGGGCTGTATTGAAGAAGGGTGGGTTTCTCACTCGTGATTCTCGTGTTGTTGAGCGTAAGAAATACGGCCGAGCCAAAGCCCGCCGAAGCTTCCAGTTCTCCAAGCGTTAGAACGCGACTATCTACGAATTGGTATTCGAAAGGGCGTTCTGCGGAGCGCCCTTTTTTTGTTGGCGTTTATATAATCAAGCTGGCTGTTGAAAAAGGATTTGGCGATGAGTGACAAGCTTAAAATCGGGATATTGGGTGCAAGCGGCTATACCGGCGCTGACCTCATTCGCCTGCTATCATGTCACCCACATGCAGACATTCAATTGCTGACTGCAAATGCTCATGCCGGAAAACCACTGGCTTCGGTTTATCCGCATTTAGGCGGACTTGATCTGCCAGATCTTTTAAAAGCAGAAGATGCTGATTGGGCTGAGCTTGATGTTGTGTTTTGTGGGCTGCCGCATGGCACATCGCAAGAGATCATCGCTAAGATTCCAAAATTAGTTGTGGTCATCGATCTATCCGCTGACTTCAGGTTGCGCGACATGGATACCTACGCCCAATGGTACGGACACGAACACCAGGCACCTGAGTTACAAAGTGATGCGGTATACGGATTAACCGAATTTTACCGTCAGGAATTGAAGCAAGCGCGGTTGATCGCATGCCCGGGTTGTTATCCGACCGCTGCTCTTCTATTGCTTCTACCGCTCGTGAAGGCGGGGCTCATACAATCAGATGACATTGTTATTGATGCTAAGTCCGGGGTGACGGGGGCGGGGCGTTCGGTGAAAGAGCAAAACCTTTTTAGTGAAGTCGCTGATGGTCTGCATCCTTATGGAATTGCGTCTCACCGTCACGCGCCAGAGATCGAGCAAGAATTATCTGCTGCACTCGGCAACGAAACTATCGTGAGCTTCACACCCCATTTAATCCCGATGAACCGGGGGGAGTTACTGACGACTTATGTCCGATTGAACAAGGATGTGAGTGTTGCTGATCTTCGCACACAACTACAGGATAGGTATGAAAATGAACCCTTCGTGCGGGTTGTTCCTGACGGAATGGTGCCAGCGACGCGTCACGTACGCGGGTCAAACTATTGTCTGCTGGGGGTCTATGAGGATCGGGTCCCTGGGCGGGCTATTCTTGTGTCGACACTTGATAATTTGGTCAAGGGTTCCAGTGGCCAGGCGGTGCAAAACATGAATGTTCGGTTCGGTTTCGATGAAACCCTAGGACTCACACAAGCGCCTATGTTTCCCTAGGGTAGTATCAATACGTCCCCTAATGTTCAGCTTGGTAAATAAACTATCCGTGTAGATATCAAAGTATATCGAGTTGGTTGCTTGAAATTAGCTTACTGATTAGTAGACGAATGAATATGAGATGGTTGCCCCAATTTCTATATAGAATATGATATTTAGGTCTCTTCATTAAGTATGTGGCAGGTAGATTTGATAATTCCCACACGGATATCCTGTGTATTCCCCGCATAAATACGCATAAGAATTCAAGCTTGCGGCATTAACCGTAAACTCTTCGGTAGGAATAGAAATTGTAATATTCGGCATTACACGTATTATCAAAAATCGAATCATGAAAACAAATCAGAAGCCAAAGTAAAATTATAACTCAACGTTAAGAAGAGAAAAAACAAAATTTGGCTCAACAGTTGTATTCGCAGATTTGATTGGTTCGATGTAGAGTTTGATGAAGGGGTCGACTTAGGATGACAGAGGCTTACGCGATTGACGCCGTTGATCCGCAGCAACCTGTTGATAGAGATTCACTGTCTGCTATTTCACTTTCGTCATTACCGATTCAAACCAAAGCATTGCATCGGGCGCGGCTGATCAAAAATTCCCGTCTTGAAAGCGTCGTTGAATTGTTTTCCGGTAGTGAAACGGGGTCAGCACAAATTGCTCCTGAAAGACTTCACCAGGCTTACGATTTTAGCCAAGGCAACGAGCGAGATCTTGATCTTGTGAAGGCAATCGCGGAGTTGACGAGTTTTGATGTTTATAGTGTTCGGATCAAACTTCGTCGCATGGGTATTAAGGCTAATGATAATCAAGCTTTGAAGCTTTCACCGGAAAAAGCCAAACAACTCTCGACTTATATGACGGAGTTTACGCGACCACTTATTTTGGCGGTTTACGAAGATGCAAGCGACGAGGAATATAGGTTCCAGGACCTTGTGAACCTGTTCACGAGTCCGGATATGGCTAAAGCCAAAAAAAATATAATCCGTTTAGCTGATCTCTTGGAGATCAAACCAGAGGATTTGCCAAAGTTTCTTCAAGATTATGGTGATGTCTATCTTTCGCTTGCCTATTACCAATGTTGTCTCGATCAAACTCAACCGGCACTGGACAAATTTTTTGATACACTGGCCGGAATCAAGGAAGACCAACATTTGGGATCGAACCCACAACTTGTGAAAATTTGTTGCGATGTTGGTGACAAATTTGAAGCGAGCGTGCTCGAAGTAAAGTCTGTGTTGGATATATTTCAAGTGCGCACGGCAGATATGTGGGGCCATATCTCTGCTGAGCGCTTTGGTAATATGAAAAAATTAATCACCAGTTATCAAACACAAGTTGGTGGTGCATTGTGTTCGATCACGGTCAAGATGGATGCATGGGTGGCCGCCTTTCCGGTCTATGAAGCAAGTGGCTTGTTTCGGCGTGCGGAATTTATAACAAATGAAATGCGGCAGGGTTTGCAATTACTGAAACCCATTGATTACGCCGATGTTGGGTAGATATTGGGAACTGTACATATTGAGTAACTCGTTCAATGGCGTGTGTTGAAGGGGGCGCACGTCATTGAATGAAAGTCCGAGCACCTATTTTTTTAAGTCGGAGACTTGATAAATGAACTGGCCGATGTCTATTAGACGGTATCGTAAACTCGAAGCCGTCAAGCAAGAAGCATTAGCAGAAATGATCGGTGTTGACCAAGCTGCGGTGTCACGGTGGGAGCGCGGTATTGATGCGCCGAACTTGCACGCACAAAAGAAATTGCGCGATCTATTTCTCACCCATGGAGACAGCGACAGCGACCAACGGATGTTTGATATGATTAGGCGGTCACCTTTTCATATGGCAGCGTTTGTCGGAAACACGGCCTTTTGTGCCGCCATAAGTGCTGGCTCATTGGAAACCACGGGGATGTCAAGATCTGCCATTGAAGGTCGCGATCTACGCGACGTTTTTGACAGCACCACAATCGGCGATCTGATCGTTGAACTCGAGAACTTGCGTTTTGGTAGTGGTAGCGTTGCCGCCATCGAAAGCATCGTGAGTTTTACCAAGGCAAGAAACGGCATTGTCGAAACCTACCATGTCCACTCCTTGCAAACTCCATATTTTGCTGAAGACGGTAGAGTTTATCGTATCTCGAATGGTCGAGCAGTGGATGAGCAAGCTGCAAAAAAATTGGTTGATCAATTTGGCGGCCAAATCTCGATATCCTTGTTTGAAGATATG
>JAJFIN010000096.1 GCA_021774955.1 Alphaproteobacteria bacterium
ACCTCATCGCCTATCGACGCCGCCACGACAACCTCATTCATCGTGCCATTGAAACGACCTTTCAAAGCGAGATCGGTGGTGAGTGGAACATGTTTGTGTATATCAACAAAGTTGAATATGCAGAGCATGTAGTTTTAGCCAAAGGTGATTTGTCGTCCACAGATCCGATGATGGTTCGAATGCATTCGGTGAATGTGTTTGATGATATTTTGGCAATGGAAGGTGCGCGAAGCGATTTAATCTCCCAATCGATGGGAATGATTGCTGAAGAGGGACGGGGACTGATTGTGCTCATTCGTGAAACCCGTGACACTATCTTGTCAGATATGTTGGTCCGCAAAACAAAAAAAATTGATCACCCCGAAGGGCTGCGCGAATACGGGGTTGGTGCACAGATCCTATTGGACCTGGGTGTCAAAGATATGGTCTTGCTATCAAACATCGAAAAGAAAATTGTTGGGCTTGAAGGTTATGGTCTTAGAATTGTCGAGACCAAACCTGTGCCACATGGGAAGGTCAAATGAGTAATCCTCACATTCTCATAGTTGAAGCCCGTTTTTATGTTGACCTTGCTGATGAGCTGGTCAAAGGCGCGGCTGACGAAATTGAACGTGCAGGGGCGACCTATGATCGCGTGGCTGTGCCGGGGGTTCTGGAAATACCAGCCGCAGTGCGCTATGCGCTCGGTCAATATGATGGATTTGTTGTTCTGGGATGCGTGATCCGTGGTGAAACCACGCACTACGATATTGTTTCGAATGAATCCGCACGCGCGCTCATGGATTTATCGGTTAATCACTGCTTGGCCTTAGGAAACGGCATCCAAACTGTTGAGAATAGTGAGCAGGCGTGGGCTAGAGCCCGTGTTGGCGAAAAGAACAAGGGTGGCGGTGCGGCTGCGGCGTGTCTTGCGATGATTTCTGTAAAGGAAAAATTTGAGGCATCTGCGAAATGAATGGGAATACGGAGTCTCAACCAGTAAATCCAGGTGCGCGTCGGGCGGCTCGTTTAGGTGCAGTTCAAGCACTTTATCAAATGGATTTAGGCGGTATACGGACAGAAGAAGTTATTGAAGAGTTTCAAAACCACCGTTTGGGCAGAGAGATAGAAGGGGACCAATATCCTGAGGCGGATGTTGAGCTATTCGGTGAAATTGTTCGAGGCATTGTCGACGGTCAAGCTGATATTGACCGTATGATAGAAGACAAGCTGGCGAGTGGTTGGACGATGACGCGTCTCGATAGCACATTACGAGCTTTGTTGCGCTGTGCCTGCTATGAACTCTTGAACCGACGTGACATACCCGCACGCACGACCATCAACGAATATATTGAAGTCGCGCATGCATTTTTCGACGATAATGAAGCCAAGTTTGTGAACGGCATCGCCGACAGTATCGCGCGAGAACATCGTGCCGATGAAATGAAGACCAACTAGGCTTCTTAGAAATGGCAGATAAGTGATGCCAAGACGTGGCGAGTTTTCTTTAATTGAAACCTATTTTGTACCGCTGGCAACCCGCCAGGTTGGTGCGTTAGGTTTGAAGGACGACGCGGCTCTGCTTAGTCCCCCGGCAAATTGTGACCTTGTTTTTACCAAGGATGCCATGGTGGCTGGGATCCACTTTCTTCCAACAGATCCACCCGATCTCGTGGCGCGGAAACTGTTGAGAGTAAACCTTTCTGATCTGGCGGCTATGGGCGCTGACCCTATTGGGTACTTATTGGCTTGCGCCTGGCCGCAGACAATCGAAGAGGATTGGATTGCATCGTTTGCTGAAGGCTTGAACCAGGATCAAATTGAATTTCACATTGATCTTTTAGGCGGTGATACGGTCTCAACCTCCGGGCCGATGACCCTATCTTTGACGGCAATCGGATCCTGTCCGAAGGGAAAAGCAATCAGAAGGCGAGGGGCAAAACCGGGTGATGTCTTATATGTCTCTGGCACTATCGGCGATTCTGGGTTGGGCTTATGTGTTGCGACTGAAGGTGCGCGTGGGTCTGCGTTCGACGAACAAATGTTGGCACGCTATCAAGTTCCTGAACCTCGATTGAATTTAGGTCGTTCACTGATTGGCATTGCCTCTTCGCTCATAGATGTTTCGGATGGATTGGCAGCCGATGCAGAGCATCTCGCCATGACGAGTGAGGTATTCATAAGCGTTGATCTTGAAAGAGTTCCACTTTCGGATGGTGTTATTGAGGCGATGGCAAAGGGCACATATTCCTATATTGATGCTGTAACTGCCGGGGACGATTACGAGCTGTTGTTCACTGCAGCTCAAGTACATTCTAACGACATTGCGAATTTGGCAGATCAATTGGGGATACCCATTCAGGCGATTGGCGACGTGTTGGACCTGGACCCAGGCGTGCGGTTATTGCATAACGCAGCTGAAATAGACATTCCTTCAAAGGGTTACGCACATTTTTGAAAGCCTATTTTGGCTAACACTCCCTTAAAGTCTCGCAGGCACACTAAGTCTCGCAGGCACACTTGCGCCTGTGTCACATAAAAAGTCTGAACATATGAGATTACTTTTTGCGCTGATTTTAATGGCGTCTTTTGGCTTGGCCTGTCCGGTCTGGGCATCTAGCAAAAGCGACAACCACGAAAAAACCGAAGAAGAAAGCGGTGATCAACTCCACTTGCGTGGATTTGGCGAAGATAATGCGCCAGAGAATTCTTCAGTGATGCCGGTTTTGGTGGCGCCGGTGGTCGAGAACGGAAAGCGACTTCATTATATCTACATCGCCTACCGGCTGGTATCAGCTAGAATTGGCCATGTTGAGCGCATAGATGCCCAAATTCCTATTTTACACGATGCCTTTATGCGCGATGCCTATAGGCATTCTGTAACTGTGGCAGGTGAACCTGATCGTCTCAACCAAGAGGGGATCACAGAACGGTTCAGGAGAATAGGCGCAGAGATTCTGGGAGAAGACATCATCACCGATGTCTATTTCATGCGAATCGACAAGGAAAACGAATATTTCATCGATCAGGAAGTCCCCAAATCCAAGTCAAAATCAGCGGCTAAGCCTTCCAGTGGTGGCCATTAGGTACGCTTTTTGGGGCGAAAATGCCGTTTTTGTTGCAATCGCTTAAGAGTTTTGGCATGGTCCGCGCGCTCTCGTGCGGTCTGATTGGGTTGGGGCATTTCTATCTCATAATCAGGCCGCGTATTTCGTTCTGAGTGATTTTCCTAGGAACGCGGAAACAAAGGTAAGCCAATGAACAATCCCTTGTTCTATGTCATTGTGTGTGGACTTTTATCAGTCGTATACGGTGCCATCACAGTTCGCTCCATCATGGCACAAAGTGCCGGTAATGAGCGTATGCAAGAAATTGCAAAAGCTATTCAAGAAGGCGCAAGCGCCTATCTCAATCGTCAATATACAACCATTGCCGTTGTGGGCGTTATTGCCGCAGTTATTCTGTTTTTGGTATTAGGTTTCACAAGCGCGCTTGGATTTGTTATCGGTGCCACATTGTCTGGCTTAGCCGGCTATATTGGCATGCTTGTTTCAGTACGCGCTAATGTTCGTACGACAGAAGCAGCACGCAAAGGATTGGCACAAGGCCTTGCGGTCGCGTTTAAATCGGGGGCGGTAACCGGGATGCTGGTCGCTGGATCCGCGCTTGTTGGGATTGCCGGTTATTTTGCCGCCCTTACAGGACCTCTGGGTTTGGAAGTTGGTGGTCGTGAGACGATTGCCGCCCTTGTTTCACTTGGCTTGGGTGCTTCGCTTATTTCCGTGTTTGCACGCCTTGGCGGAGGCATCTTTACTAAAGGTGCTGACGTTGGTGGTGACATGGTTGGTAAAGTCGAGGCAGGTATCCCTGAAGATGATCCCCGCAATGCGGCAACAATTGCTGACAATGTTGGCGATAATGTTGGCGATTGCGCTGGTATGGCCGCTGACCTTTTTGAAACCTATGTCGTTTCTGTTGGTGCGACGATGGTTCTTGCCGCGATTTATTTCTCCGGTGCGACGGAATTAGCACTGATGCAGCTGCCATTGGAAATTGGGGCTGTCTGCATCATCACCTCGATCATTGGAACCTTCTTTGTCAAATTGGGAAGTTCAAACAATGTCATGGGCGCCCTGTACAAAGGCTTTATCGTTACTGCACTGTTGTCGCTCGTCGGGATCTTCGCAGTGATCAATTACACTATAGGGCTTGGTGTTATTGAAGGGACCGCGTTTTCAGGCATGAGCCTTTATTGGTGTGCGGTCGTTGGATTGGCAGTTACCGGCCTGATAATCTGGGTTACTGAATATTACACTGGTACGAACTATCGTCCGGTAAGGCTGGTGGCTCGAGCATCTGAAAGTGGCCATGGTACGAATGTTATTCAGGGCCTTGCTGTTTCTATGGAAGCAACAGCCATCCCCGCTTTGATCATCTGCGCTGGTATCTATTCGACCTATTCATTGGCCGGCCTGTTCGGGATTGCAACGGCGGTTACGGCGATGTTAGCGCTTGCTGGCTTTGTCGTCGCGCTGGATGCTTTTGGTCCGGTTACGGACAATGCAGGCGGTATTGCTGAAATGGCTGAGCTGGAAGAATCTGTTCGAAACACAACAGACATACTCGACGCTGTTGGTAATACAACAAAAGCAGTGACCAAGGGCTACGCAATTGGCTCTGCTGGTCTGGGTGCCCTCGTTCTGTTTGCTGCATATACCGAAGATCTGAAGCATCTGTTCAGCGGTGTCGAGGTGAACTTTGACCTGTCCAATCCGTTTGTCGTGATTGGCTTGTTCATCGGCGGTATGTTGCCTTATCTGTTTGCATCCATGGCGATGATGGCTGTTGGTCGGGCAGCTGAAGCGGTTGTTGCCGAAGTGCGACGCCAATTCAAAGAGATCCCTGGTATCATGGAATATAAAAACAAGCCTGATTATTCGCGGGCGGTTGATATTCTCACCAAAGCGGCGATCAAAGAGATGGTGGTGCCTTCACTCTTGCCAATTCTTTCTCCGATCGTTCTTTACTTCTTGATCAATGCGATTGCAGGTCAAGCGGCTGCATTCTCAACTTTGGGTGCGATGCTTCTTGGTGTGATTGTGACTGGGCTGTTCTTGGCTCTTTCCATGACTGCTGGTGGTGGCGCATGGGATAACGCCAAGAAATATATCGAAGATGGCGCCCATGGCGGTAAAGGTTCAGAAGCTCATAAGGCTGCTGTTACCGGTGACACTGTTGGTGATCCGTATAAAGATACAGCGGGTCCTGCGATCAATCCGATGATCAAGATTACCAACAT
>JAJFIN010000097.1 GCA_021774955.1 Alphaproteobacteria bacterium
GATTCGAGTGCAGCGGTGTCAATGGAAGGTGTGCATGCTGTTTTGACTGGCACCGACTTGGAGGCCGATGAGATCGCAGGCTTAATATGCGGTTGGATGATCTTTTCCAAAGACGGTAGTGAAATGAAAGCCGGCACGCACCCAGCACTTGCTACCGATACTGTCCGATATGTGGGAGATCATGTTGCTGTCGTCATTGCGGATACACTTGCCCTGGCAAAAGATGCAGCGGAACGGGTTGTTGTCGACTATGAAGATTTGAGTGCTGTTGTTGACCCAGCTGCCGCGCAGTCTGATAAAGCCCCGCAAATTCATGATGTGGCTGAGCGCAACACAGTTTATGAATGGGAGCTGGGTGAAAAAGCACCCACGGACGATGCTTTTTCAAAAGCAGCCCATGTGACAACTTTAGACCTGACTAATAATCGGCTTATTCCAAATGCCATGGAGCCGCGCGCGGCAATCGGTCAATACGATCCTGGTACGGAAAGTTATACACTTCATACAACTAGCCAAAACCCTCATGTTGCGCGTCTGGTCTTGTCTGCCTTTATCGGCTTGGCGCCTGAACACAAGCTTCGCGTCATTGCGCCTGATGTAGGCGGTGGATTTGGCTCTAAGATCTTTATCTATGCCGAAGAAACCGTATGCGTTTGGGCGGCAAAAAAAGTTGGACGCCCAGTTAAATGGACGGGCGATAGGTCTGAAGCCTTTTTGGCAGACGCTCATGGCCGTGATCATGTGAGCCATGCTGAACTTGCCCTTGATGCGGATCACAAATTTCTGGGTTTGCGGGTCAAAACTATTGCCAATATAGGGGCTTATCTTTCGACCTTTTCGTCCTCTGTACCCACTTATCTCTATGGCACATTGCTTTCTGGTCAATATGTCATACCAGCAATCTATGTAGAGGTTGATGCGGTCTACACCAATACGGCTCCGGTCGATGCCTATCGTGGAGCTGGCCGACCGGAGGCTACTTATCTCCTCGAACGAATCGTTGAAAAAGCGGCGCGTGAAGTTGGTCTTACACCACCGGAACTTCGTAGGCGGAACTTTATTACGGAATTTCCGTATGAAACGCCGGTAATCATGACCTACGATGTAGGCGGGTATGAGGATTCACTTGATAAGGCCCTATCTGAAATTGCTTATGATGATTTTCCGGCTCGCCGAAGCGAGGCAGAATCTCGGGGAAAGAAACGTGGTATCGGATTTTCTACCTATATTGAGGCTTGCGGTATTGCACCTTCCAAGGCCGTGGGATCGCTTGGTGCCGGTGTCGGTTTGTGGGAATCAGCGGAAGTCCGGGTCAACCCAACCGGAAACATTGAGGTGTTAACCGGCTCGCATTCACACGGACAAGGGCATGAAACAACCTTTGCTCAGCTTGTATCTGACCGGTTTGGCATTCCCATTGAAACCATTGAGGTCGTTCATGGCGATACGGACAAAGTTCAGTTCGGTATGGGGACCTATGGTTCACGCTCAGGTGCGGTCGGCATGTCCGCAATTTCTAACGCTTGCGACAAGGTGATAAGCAAAGCGACAAGAATTGCCGCTCACCAATTAGGTGCAGCTGTTGATGATGTAGTGTTTGAGGAGGGAATATTTTCCGCCAAAGGAACCAATGAAACATTATCTTTCCCAGAAATATCTCTCGCGGCATATACCGCTCACAATTTGCCGGAAGATGGTATGGAGCCGGGCCTCGTTGAGAAGGCATTTTACGATCCGGAAAACTTCACCTTTCCAGCGGGCTGCCATATCTGTGAAGTTGAGATCGACCCTGATACCGGTGTGACAGAGATTGTAAGATTTGTAGCGATTGACGATTTTGGTACCGTGATTAATCCCATGATCGTCGAGGGACAAGTCCATGGCGGCCTTGCGCAAGGTATAGGCCAGGCTCTGTTGGAGCATGGGATTTACGATTCTGATACGGGACAACTCGTGACCGGTTCCTATATGGATTACACTATGCCGCGTGCGGACAATTTCCCATCGTTTGACGTAGGAATGACCACTACAAAATGCCCCTCGAACCCACTCGGCATTAAGGGGTGCGGAGAGGCAGGGGCTATTGGGTCGCCACCGGCAGTGATGAACGCCATCTCAGATGCCCTTGGCCGAGACGACATATCAATGCCCGCAACCCCGGAAGCTGTGTGGAAGGCGATCCACCAAGCGTAAGTTTGACTGTTTGCATTCGCCAAATTAGGTGATGTGAAATTCAACTAGGAGTTTCGTCTTCGATCGAAAGATAGCGGCTGGGATGTGTGTTTGTGGGATTGTCGTTAAATCCCTTAACATGTGTGCCGACCAAGAACCGATTGACATAGAAATAGATCGGAATGAGGCCGTGCTCGTTCATGGCGATTTCTTCTGCCTCAGCGAGTAATCGATAGCGCTCAGTTTTGTCGGCAATTTCCATCGCCTCGTGTATTTTAGCATCATAGGCAGGATTTGAATATTGGCCGTAATTCTGTTCATCGGTATCGGTTCTTAACAGATAGAGGAAGTATTCCGGATCGTCGAAGGCTTGCCAACCGGCATCGGCAATGACGAAGTTTCGCTCTGCTAAATCGTTATAATGAACTTTTAGCTCAGTAGAGAGAACGTCAACTTTAGCGCCAATTTTCATCCAAAAATCTCGCAGGAGTAGTGCCGTTCTTTTGCCATTAGCCGTCGAACGGATGCGGAGTTGAAAGGTTAGAGGATTGGCAGGCCCATATCCAGCATCAATTAGAAGCTGTTTGGCTTCCGCGACGCGTTGGCTTTGAGGTGTGTCTTTATAGTCAAGCTCAGGCGCGTGATAGTCACTCACCGCCAGCGGCGTCAGACGGTACGCTGGCTGCTCGCCCAATTGCATCACCTTTTCAGTGATCAATGAGCGATTAATTGCGAGCGAAATAGCCCGCCGAATATTTGGGTCGTTGAACGGTTCGGTCTTGTTGTTGAGAACGAGAAATGAAACGGAGAGATTGGGTGAAATATGTGTTTCTTCAGGGAAGTTTTCTCGCAAGAATTCGATTTGTTGGACTGGAAACTCTCCGTTCATGTCGAGTTCGCCAGCACGAAAACGCCGTAGAGCCGCCTCATAATCATCGGTGGGATAATAGTAGATGTCGGTAAGCGCTACTGTTTCAGTTTCAAAAAAATGCTCGTTTTTTGTGGTATGAATTCGGTCGTGAGCACGCCAGGAGGCAAGTTTGTATGCTCCATTGCTGACGATATTTTCTGCTTTGATCCATTTGTCTCCGTGTTGCTCGTAGACATGGCGAGGAAGTGGTGACGAAGGAGGCGTGCCCAGCATACGATTGAGGGTCGGCATGGGGTGCCGGAGAACGACAATAACGGTTTTTTCGTCTGGTGCTGTGACAGCAAGCTCTTCCGGTGGTAACGCACCGATGTTCACAGCCTCGGCATTTTTGATCATATAGAATTGATTGGCCGCATTGGCTGTTGTGGCCGGATCAAGCAGGCGCCTCAAACCGGCAACAAAATCACCAGCTGTTATGGGTTGGCCATCAGACCATTTGAGATTGTCGCGGAGATGGTAGGTGTAGGTGAGGCCATCTTCTGACATCTCCCAGGTTTCAGCGGATCCAGGGATCACCTCTCCCATGCTATTAAGCGCCGTTAGAGAGGTAAAAAGATCGCGACCGATCACGTTTTCCCAAGTGGTTGTCATTTTGTGAGGATCGAGTGTGTCGGGCTCAGCGACGTTGCCGCGATGCAATTCCGTTCGCTGGGCAATAGCAGTGTTCAAACTGAAAAATGCACTCACGACTAGGAATATTGTTGTCCACACTATCCGGCGCATATGATCCTCCTCTTTCCCCAACCCATTTGATCCTAGTCACCTGTGAGCTCGTGGGAAAGAGAAGAATTTTGCCGACAAAATCATGCTGGTTTGACGATAAACCCGACTCGGGGAAAATGAACGACGACATTGCCTGCTGCCTCGTCTTCTCGTTTTATTGCAATGTGTTGGGCTGACGATGAGACCAATGTGCCGGTGATGGCATCGCGGCCATAATCATCGGCGCTCACACTGACGAGGTCTCCAGGTTTGTACCCATTAGGCTCATGGCGGTCGATTTGCTCGATGGTTTCAGGTTCAGTGTTGAGGGCGATGGTCAGGGCGTCTTTTGAGGAAAGATCAGTTTTTGTCCCATGTCCAAGACCAGCCAAACGATCAGCCCATGCAGAACAATGAGGTGCTTGCTCAAGCAGCTCTTCAGCCCCTGCCGCATGGGCGTTTTTAAGGAACCAAACCGGCATATAGGCGTGGACGTCTGCCAGACCGGCCTGCGCGCCAGTCAAAAAATATCGACCGTCTTTGAGCTGAATATCTAGCCAATCGATCTGAGCGCGCCATTGGTCGCGCATGAGAGGTCCGATAACCTTCATTGCTTCTTTATCAAAAGGGCGATCTGGAAAGAGCTCTTGTCGATCCTTGACAAAATCATCGGGGACGAAATCAGCAATGGCGCCGAAGATGATGGGGATGGTTGTTTGAAAGAAAGTCCGGTCAGTCCACATGCTTAGACCGTAAGCCAGCCCTTCATCACCCGCCGGGAATAATGTGGGGTCGGGATAGCGGTTTTCCAGCTCGCGGATAATGATCTGCGTGTCGCAATAAATATCAGATCCGATTTGCATCACGGGCGTTTTTCGGTAGCCTCCCGTCAAAGGCATCAGATCAGGTTTGGGCATGATTACCGGTATGTCAACGGACTGCCACTCGATGTTCTTCAGTCCGAAAATGAGCCGTACTTTTTCAGAAAAAGGTGACGCATTATAATGATGGAATATGGGTGTTGTGCTCGATGTCATTGAAAATTTCCCGTCGTTTATATGTGCTCGGTCTGGGTTTTCTTACTAGGAGCTTGATTACACTGGTTCACCAGGTAAGCTTGGTCTTGTGGGCATAGTGTAGCGGATCTTATATGTAAGACAGCTACTATTTGGGCGCGAGCGGCACTATCAGCGATCGGGAATGGTTGGTGAATAGTAAGAAGTTTCAAAAAAATGTGATCGAGCTTTAGGAGAGGGTTTTGGGACAACTTGTTGGCATCGCTCGCCGCGCCAAACCGCGCGAACAGATGGAAGAATTAACTGAGGTTTCCGTGAGCGTTGACGCGGGGCTCGAGGGCGATTTTCGAGGGGGCTCTGAAGGCCGGCCGGTGACGGTGCTGTCGCGCGAGGTTTGGGAGGCGGCCTGCCGAGATTTGGGCGAGGACCTGCCTTGGGTGACACGCCGGGCAAACCTGTTGGTCGAAGATGTGCGATTGCCCCAGTTGATTGGAGCGGAAGTTCGCATCGGCGGGGTGTTGTTGAAAGTAAGCGAAGAAACGGCACCCTGTTCGCTGATGGAAAAAGCGCGAACCGGTTTGCGGGCGGCATTGACGCCAGATTGGCGTGGCGGGATTGCCTGCACGGTCGTTGAAGGCGCGCGAATCAAAATTGGTGATGATGTCGATGTGGAGACCGGGAATGGCTGATGTGACTCCCGATGAAGTTTTGGCGTTTTGGTTCACCGAAGCCGGGCCTGACAAATGGTATGTCAAAGACGAAGAGCTCGACCATCAGATTACGGAGCGGTTTGAGTCGATAGTCAAGAAATTGGCAGGTACATATGAGCGTGTTTCAAATTCGCTTTGGCAAGGTGGTCCAAAGGACGCATTGGCAACGATTATTGTGCTTGATCAGTTTCCGCGTAACATCTACCGAGGAAGCGCTCAATCATTCCAATACGATCCACTCGCTTTGCATGCAGCCGAAGCTGCCATAGCAGCACATCAAGATACGGAAGTGCCGGAGCAATTTCGCAGCTTTTTCTATCTGCCTTTTATGCATTCAGAAGATCTTGAGGACCAAGAACAATGCGTCCGTTTGTTTGAAACCCGGATGAACAATGAAGAGAATTTGAAGTTCGCCGTCATCCATCGCGATATCATCAAGAAATTTGGACGTTTTCCTCACCGTAATGAATTACTGGACCGCGTTTCGACTCCAGGCGAAACAACGTTCCTGTCAGAGGGTGGATTTGCCGGGTGATCACGGCAGTTTTTGCCCACGGGCAACGTTTTATGGCAAAACTCGATCAACCCTTTGTTATCTAATGCTTTGTCTAGTCAAATATTCTGTATAAAATCAATAGCTTATCATATATTCAATGTTGGCCCGCGACTTGCTCCTTTGTTGGTGTTCGAAAATGCAAAAGGATCATGGAGTTATGATAACCGCTGAGGATTTACGCTCGTTGGCGACCTATTTAGTAGATCGACACGGTCATATTGCGGTCGACTATGCGAATAGAGCTGTCTTTGAATTGGAGGCACAAGGCGAAGAGTATCGCGCAGACGCGTGGAAGGCACTTCGTTCCGTTGTGGTTGACATGGTTGAAGGACGCATCACGAACGACTCACCGATCACTATTCAATAAAAAACATCACTTCTCGACATCTCGACAGACAACTGAAAGGCGCCACAAATTGGCGCCTTTTCTTTTGAGCGGGACTCTGTGGCTAGACTATAATCTCTGAGGCTAAGTGATCGGCTAATTTTTCCAACGGTAGATGGGTCAAGTCTTTGTCGAGATCTTTGTACACTTTTTGCTGAACCGGTTTTGCAAGGCATTTGCGCAGAATTCCAAGGGCTCGATGTTCGGCAATCAGGACAATTCGGTCATAACTACCTTTTGCGTTCTCTTGAGTAAGGAATTTAGAAAGGCCGGTGAGAAATTTCTTAGCGTCAACTACCTGGGGGTCGGTATGGGGAACCTTGTTGTGGCGGGCGTTTCCCGCACGGTCATAAGTCCGACCTGGCCGATCTGTGAACTTGTCGGCTATGTGGCCATTGGTAAATTCTTTCGGCACGTTTGAAACCTGGTAAACCCCTTTACCAGGGCCTTCATTGGCGACAATCCTAGCGTGCGTGTCATTAGTAATGACAATCCAGGTAATAATTGGTTTCATGGTTCCAAGCCGATTGGCGTTTTTGATGCTAACGCTTCAAGATCATCAGCTTATGTATCTCGCGATGACCTCACATTGATTAGGATCATCGATTGATCACACGAAACAGATATGAAGGCAAGGCATGCTGAAATTGAAACGCATTGGTATCGATACCTACCGCGACAATGTAGCTTTCATCGCACGTTGTTGTACACCTTATAGGCCAGAAGAGTTTCAAGCGTTCAGGAAGATTGAAGTTATTCACGATGGAAACAGATTGCTGGCTTCACTGTTAATCGTGGATGACGAAACAATTGTTGGCAGGAACGAACTTGGTCTGTCCGAGCAAGCCTTCAAACGCATACAAAAACCCGAAGGCACCTTGGTCCAGCTGGCACCGGCAATCCCTCCACGAAGTCTCGATCATGTCCGTTCTAAAATTCATGGCCACACTTTGGACGAGTCACAGATCAACGACATTATCGGTGATATCGCCACGCATCGTTATTCCGAGATGGAGATCGCGGCTTTTCTGATTTCATCGGCCGGCTTTATGACGACGGATGAAATGCTGGCGCTGACACGCGCGATGGCAGGTGCAGGAAACCAACTTAATTGGGATGCGCCTGTTGTCGTTGATAAACATTGCATTGGAGGCATTCCCGGCAATCGCACATCAATGATAGTCGTTCCGATTGTTGCGGCTCACGGTCTTCCCATGCCTAAATCCTCTTCGCGGGCGATTACTTCTCCGGCAGGCACCGCTGATACAATGGAAGTGTTGGCGAAGGTCGACCTGACCATGGAGGAGATGCGGGAGGTTGTTAAGGAATGTAATGGCTGTTTGGTCTGGGGTGGTCATGTTAATCTGTCGCCTGCGGACGATATCATGATTGCGGTTGAACGTCCGCTAGCGATTGATACTCGGGAGCAGATGGTTGCCTCTATTCTTTCAAAAAAAATTGCTGCTGGTTCTACCCACTTGGTCGTTGATTTGCCACTTGGTCCGTCGGCCAAGGTGCGTAGTCATGAGGACGCGTTGCGCCTGCGGAAATTATTCGAATATATCTCTGACCAGGTGGGGCTTCATATTGAGGTGTCGGTGACAGATGGATCGCAACCGGTAGGAAGAGGTATTGGCCCGGTTCTAGAAGCGCGCGATGCGATGGCCGTACTGCGAAGAGAGCCCGGCGCGCCAATGGATTTGAAAGAGAAATCACTGCGCCTTGCGGGTCAGATATTGGAATTCGACAAATCACTACGCGGCGGCAAAGGCTATGACAGGGCCTGTGAACTGCTCGAGTCGGGAGAGGCTTTAACGGTCATGGAGCGCATCATCTCAGCTCAGGGACGTAGTCAAAAAGAATACGCTCTTGGCACTCTCATCCATGATGTTGCGACTGAAGCGGATGGTGTGGTGACGGCCATCGATTGTTATCGCATGGCGCGGATTGCGCGTTTGGCCGGAGCGCCTCTGGATAAAGGCGCGGGCATTGACCTGTTCAAAAAGGTTGGAGATCCGGTTGAAGCTGGTGAAGCGCTTTATCGGATCTATGCTTGTGTTGAGTCCGATTTTCAGTTTGCTCGCTCAATGGCGGGTGAGGCCAATGGTTACGCCATAGGTGCTGGCCTATGAGTGAAACGCGCGTTCACATTTTTCCAGGAAATGAAACTCCGGCACGTGAGTTATCTAAGAGACTTGGCTGCACGACTGCATTGATTGACATTCATCACTTTCCAGATACTGAGAGTTTGGTTCGCATAGCTCCATCTTGTGATAATGCAATATTGTATGCTTCTCTTGATCACCCCAATGAAAAATTGATTGAGATTTTTTTTGCGGTTGAAGCGCTAAAAGACACGGGCGTCAAACACTTGACGCTTGTGGCTCCCTATTTGTGTTATATGCGGCAGGATCAAGCGTTTCGAGATGGCGAGGCTGTAAGC
>JAJFIN010000098.1 GCA_021774955.1 Alphaproteobacteria bacterium
CCTAAACAGTGGTTTTAACAAGGCACCCGGAAAACCCAATTTTGACGGCTGCGGATTGGCCCTATTCAGTCAATTCCGTTTTTAATCCGGGGGCGGTCTTGTTGGAAGACGGCAGTACGTTGTTGCTATGTCGGGCAGAAGATCACAGCGGATTGTCCCATCTTTGTGTCGCCCGATCCAACGACGGAGTAACCGACTGGAAAATCGACCCCGAACCAACGCTGTCACCTGATCCCACAAACCACCCCGAAGAACTTTGGGGTATTGAAGATCCACGCATCACGTTTCTCCCTGAGATTAAGAAATATGTCGTGGCTTACACGGCTTATTCCCCGTGCGGTACGGGTGTGTCATTAGCTCTGACCACCGACTTCCGCCATTTCGAGCGTCTCGGTCTGGTCATGCAGCCCCTCAACAAAGACGCTGCTTTATTGCCACGAAAGATCGGTGGTTTATGGGCGATGATCCATCGCCCTCAATGCTGGCCTGAATCACACATCTGGATTTCATCATCCCCCGATTTAAAACATTGGGGCACTCCGCGAATGATCCTTCCCGCACGTCTGGGGCCGTGGTGGGATGCCGCGAAAATCGGATTGTCACCCCCACCGATAGAAACCAACGAGGGGTGGTTAATGTTTTATCACAGCGCCCGGCAAACCGCATCGGGTACCATTTACCGGGTCGGTCTCGCCTTATTCGATCTCGGCTGTCACCAGACTTGTTTAAAGCGTTCCAACAGTTGGATATTTGGTCCCGAGGCGGATTATGAACGTAAGGGCGACGTTGCCAATGTTGTCTTCCCCTGCGGGTATGTCATTGAGGCGGATGGAGACACCATAAGGTTATATTACGGATGTGCCGACACCAGCATTGCCCTAGCGACCGGTAGCATTGGGGCGGCACTCGAGTGGCTTCATCAAAACAGTCAGCCTGGGACTTAATTTGAAATGGGAGCAAGAGGATCCAACATAAACGCCGATCACGAGGTTCCGGAAAACCAGCGGCCCTGGGGATTCTACGATGTGCTTACTGCATCCTCTGATCATCAAGTCAAAACGATTACAGTCGCTCCAGGCAAACGTCTCAGCTTGCAAAAACATGAACGACGGTCAGAACACTGGGTCGTGGTGCATGGCGAAGCACTCGCGACACTGGACGGGCGGGACATTCCTCTGCGCGTCGGGGGTCACATCTTCATTGAAGTCGGCAGTGTTCATCGGATCGCCAATCCGGGATCGAAACCGCTGATTTTTATTGAGGTTCAAATAGGCAACTATTTCGGTGAGGACGACATTGTCAGGTTCGAAGATGATTTTGATCGCGTACCGTAATAGTCGCTATTGATGACTGCTGGAGAAATTAGAATGCGCAACAAAACAAAAACAGAGACCACAGAAATTTATGACCAGGAAGTACGTGTACCGATTGCAGGAGCCGCGCTTGTTGGACGACTGACGATTCCTGAGGGTGCTCACGGCCTCGTCATATTCGCTCATGGCAGCGGTAGCAGCCGCCATAGCCCGCGCAACTGGTATGTGGCGGAAATTCTGCACAATTACAAAATAGCAACTTTGCTGATTGATCTGCTTACGCCGGAGGAAGAAGAGGAAGACTTGAGAACGCGCCTCTTACGTTTCGACATTCCCATGCTTGCCGGGCGACTTGTTGAGATCGCCAAATGGGCCAAGGTAACTCCGGAAACGGAACACTTAAAGATTGGGTATTTCGGCTCTAGTACTGGTGGTGGCGCAGCTTTGATGGCCGCAGCGCAGTACCGCGGCGACATAGGCGCGATTGTTTCACGAGGGGGTAGACCTGACCTTGCGGGCAAGTTCCTAACTCACGTAAAATCACCCAGCCTGCTCATCGTAGGCGAGCGGGATCCCCAAGTACTGGCACTCAATGAACAAGCGCTGGCGCAAATGAACGCTCAGTCAGAACTTCATATTATTCCGGGTGCGACACATTTATTCGAAGAACCGAACACTTTAGAAATGGTCGCTCGTGAAGCAGCCGAATGGTTCGCTCAACATTTAGGATAGCGTCATGCGTTTTCAAGATAGAATTGCGGCCGGTCGCGCCTTAGCAGATGAATTGTCCAACTATGCTGCCAATGAAGACGTTGTCGTTTTGGCCCTGCCGCGCGGCGGAGTTCCGATCGCCTATGAAATCGCGAAACTGCTGAGCCTCTCGATGGATGTGATGCTGGTCCGCAAACTTGGCGTACCCGGACACGAAGAGCTGGCAATGGGGGCAATTGCATGGGGGAATGTTCTCTACTTGAACAAGGCACTGATTGAGCAGCTTCAAATTCCTCAATCATCCATTGATGAAACAATCGCGCACGAGCGTAGCGAGTTGGACCGGCGCAATAAGCTCTATCGCGGCACGCGGCCACCGCCGACAATAGCCGGTAAGATCGTGCTGGTTGTCGACGATGGCCTGGCTACAGGAGCCACTATGAGTGCAGCCGTATCAGCACTTAGACAGGCCAAGGCCAAAGAGATCATTGCTGTAGTCCCTGTTGGGGCCAGAGAATCTTGCCAAGAACTGTCGCAACTCGTCGACAGAATCGTTTGTCTTTACACGCCTGAACCCTTTTATGGTGTCGGTCAGTGGTATCGGGATTTTTCTCAAGTCACTGACGCCGAAGTACAGACACTTTTAGCGTTATCTGAAGAACAATCAGCCAAGCCAGCGCTTCAGGGAAACGGCCATGAGAATTAATCCGACAAAAAGCCCGAACACCCAAACATTGATCCATGCACTTAACACGCAGGCCCATGAGATTGTCGACACTACGGAGGAATATGATTCCATTGTCGAAGCCGCCAAAGACAAGCGGCTCGTTCTGATAGGTGAAGCCTCCCACGGCACCAAAGAATTTTACCACACACGGGCACAGATAACGCAGCGGCTGATTGAGGAATGTGGCTTTGACGCGATTGCCGTTGAGGCTGATTGGCCTGATGCCTATGCCATCAATCGTTTTGTATCGACTACGGCTCCAACAATTTCTGCAGAAGAAGCATTGGCCGTATTTGAACGCTTTCCAACATGGATGTGGGCCAACGCTGAGGTGTTGAGTTTTGTTGAATGGTTATCTGCGTTCAATCAAAGCCCCTCGTTGTTTGCTACAAACCGCACACGACCCGTCGGCTTTTACGGCCTTGATCTCTACAGCATGAGCACATCCATCCACGCTGTTGTCGAATATTTGGAAGGTGTTGATCCTGACGCTGCCGAAAGAGCGCGCCAGCGGTATGCGTGCCTTGACCATTTCATTGATGATCCGCAGGCTTATGGTCAGGCGACAGAATTCGGCCTGGTGAAATCGTGTGAGCAAGAAATTATAGAGCAACTCATCGAGATGAGGCACAAAGCGTACGACTACATGAAGCTAAACGGATTTGTTGCCGGTGATGAATATTTCTGCGCCGAACAAAATGCAAAACTGGTGCGTAATGCAGAGACTTATTATCGATCCATCTATCGGGGACGCCAGAGTTCGTGGAATATCCGCGATCAACACATGTATGAAACCCTAAAAGACTTGGCTGGCCATGTCAGCCGTCAACAACAACACCCTGCGCGTCTGATCGTTTGGGCTCACAATTCGCATGTCGGGAATGCTGCGGCGACAGAAATGTCTCGCCGCCATGAACTCAATATCGGCCAATTGGTGCGTGAAAGTTTCGGCGAAGATGCTCTTCACATCGGATTTTCAACGTGCCGTGGAACAGTTTCGGCGGCGTCTAATTGGGATGCACCGATAGAGAAAAAACGCGTGCGAGCGCCGCTACCGGACAGTTATGAGGATGTTTTCCATCGCGTTAATTTTGATAATTTCTATGTGAACCTGCGGGAGAATAACGAAGCGACAGAACTCTTGCGGGAGCCTCGACTACAAAGAGCCATCGGCGTGATTTACCGCCCGGAAAGCGAACGAACGAGCCACTATTTCTATGCATGTTTACCACAACAGTTCGATTTCATCATTCATTTTGATGAAACATCAGCGGTCGAACCATTGGACATACCCGTCCACTGGCACCGTGGCGAATTGGATGAGACCTATCCAAGTGGACTGTGAGGGCTGTGTGTTGAGTACTGCTTGCGGTCATACCTTCAATAATTTGGGTTTGTTCCCTGTCCGTCTCAAATACTAGATTCTGCAATAATGATGATGCAGTCCTCCGACCTTCGAGATGCGATTGATCGCGCCAAGTTTCTGAATCGGACGACCTTTTGGAACGTCCTTGCTCAGAGAAAGATGTGTACGGGAATAGTTGTAATAGTCAAGATAGCTTCGCATAATCCGGCGTAGATGAGCCGCATTGAAGACGATAACGTGATCAAGGCATTCCCGCCGTATTGAACCTATCAATCTTTCTACGTACCCATTTTGCCATGGAGAACGCAGTGATGTCGGTTGATCCCGAATTCCCATCGACCAGAGCCTTTGTCGAAGCACATGCCCATAACGCCGTCATTGTCTCTGATAAGATAGCGAGGCGCACTCTCCCACGGGAACGCTTCCGTGAGCTGCTGAGCCAACCAGCTTGAAGTCGGGTTTGACGTGACGGCGGAATGGATAATCTGTTTTCGCTTGTGATCCAGGATCACAAGACAATACAGAGTCTTGAGCCCGATCATCGATACGGTCAGGAGATCAAGCGACGCGATACCTTCTGCGTGGTTTTTCAAAAAGGATCTCCAACTTTGGGATCCCGGACGGTGACCTCTCACCATATAATTCGAAACGGTTGCTTCAGAAATCTCACTCCCGATCTCGAGAAGCTCGCCATGGATCCGCGGCGCACCCCACAGGGGATTGGCCAGACACATCTCCCGGATCAAATCCCGTAATTCCTTGTTGATCCTCGGCCTGCCACCCAGATTGCGGGAATTGTGTCGCCAGTAGGCCTTAAAGCACTGTCGATGGAGCACCTTTCGCCGCAATACATTGAGTTGATGCCGGAGAAACGCATTCTCAGCCTTCTAGCCGGGCCTTCGACTTGAACAGCCCCGAAATAAGGGCCAACAGAATTTTCCAGATCTCAATCATCGCCACTAATCATGACATGATTCCATCTCCACTCTCCGGAATTGAGTTTTTAGGAGGGACAGGAGGCGTTGGTCACGGCCCTTGCCATCACGCGGTGTGCTCGATCAGCCAATCGAACAGACCGATGACAAAATCTGGCTGGTCAGCTTTTTGCCATACGACGTTATTTATGCAAAATGATATAGGATACTTTGATCATGAGACCGCAAGACTGGAACCCATTGACAACCCGTTCAGGGAAAAAGTGTTCCCCATGTCTTCGGGATAATCTGTAACCCATGTCTCGGGGTCGGACACAGATGTGCGTGGTGGGCCCGGCAGGATTCGAACCTGCGACCAGACCGTTATGAGCGGTCGGCTCTAACCAACTGAGCTACAGGCCCACGCGGAGCGTGCTATAGCAGCTTTCTCGTGGGGACAAAAGCCCGATTTCGGGGGTTGAGCTGGCCCTTGATGTTTTCTTTTTATCGGAACAGGCAAATGCTACATATCGATCATGCAAGCTTCACTCGAAACACCGGTCGGACTTTTTACCATTCGTACTTCGGATGAAGGCGTGATTGGTGCGGGTGTAGAAAAGCCGGCGATGTTGGCCGATGAGGGTGTGACGTCCGAAACGGCGAGGAGATATTTGGATCACGCGATAGAAGCGACCCGAGAATATTTTGATGGGTCGCGGCGTGATTTCGATGATCTTACCCTGGCACCGAAGGGCACGAAATTTCAGATGCGGGTGTGGCAGGCTCTGTGTG
>JAJFIN010000099.1 GCA_021774955.1 Alphaproteobacteria bacterium
CCGTGCTCAGCGTCATCGGCGAAAGCCCAAGCAACGCGGGCGAACATGTCTTGATAGGATTCACCGGGCAGCAGATACCGATCTTCAAGGGTCAATTTGCCGAACTCAGTCAACAAAGCATCGCGCGACCGATCTATCTGAATAGGGTTTTCAATGACCCTAAGGTCAGCGCCGACACGGTCCTCTCGCGGTCTTATTTGCCTGTTCAAGTCTTCACGTGGCACCGCAGATATTGATTGAGCGACCTCAAGCGCTGGCATACATAATTCTCCTCGTTACATGCGCCCGCGCTTCGGTCAGAAACCCAATTTGGGCGCAAAATCCCCCGCTCCGCATTTCTAAGCTATTGAAAGCAATGCAGAATTCGGTATTTCAGTCATTTTCAGTAAAGCTTTGACGCCGTCACTAGGCCCCAGCATTCGGTTCAAAGCTCTGTCCCAGATGAAGTATCATCGGGGGGGTGGTTACACTAAATATAGTGTCCGAAAGCCAGTGACCCGTCAACAACTTGGTCACTAGATTTTGGGTTTTCTGAGGACCTATCCACAATATGTAATAAAAGCGTTGGTTTTCCTGGAGCGTGTTTCGCGATTATGGAAATTCAAATTTGGGGGCATTTTGTGGTCGTCGCAAAGTGAAAACCGCAATTGGAAAATCATCCTCATTTTGCAATCAAATCCATCCAATTTGGCGTGAAGCAGGGCCCGTTTTCGCGCAGCACGAGAAGGGTTAACGAATGTTAATCTTTGATTCGTTTTACTTGAATTGGTTTGTCTCGAGCATGCCGTAACTATAGGGATCGCATTTCACCAAGCAGCCTTCCCCGTCGTCGGTCAGAGATAATCCTTGGGTGATTTCTTCTCGAGCCAATGTGCACCCAAAATTGAAACTGAAAATCTGTACATCACCGGTCAAGTTGGCGACCAAGATGATAGCTTTGTCACTATGATGGCGCGCCAACGCAATAGTCCCCTCCGGGCAGGGCAGAAAGCGAAAATCCCGGTCGCGTAGGTCTCGGTGCTCTCGCCAGAAGGAGATGAGGGCCTGCGTTTGCATGAGTGTCGATCCTGGTGACTTTACTTGTTGATCAACAGCCAGTTCAAAATGCTTATCTCCAACGGGAAGCCAAGGATCACTGTCAGAAAACGCAGCATTCTTTTTATCTTTTACCCAAGGCATCGGTGTCCGGCATCCGTCGCGTCCCTTGTTGTCTGGATAAAGGGTCAAGCCGACGGGGTCGCGCAAGTCTTCGAACGGCAGGTCTGATTCGGGCAAACCTAGTTCTTCACCCTGATAAAGAAAGATCGTGCCGGGAAGCGAGAGCAGTACCGCATTCAAAGCAGGACTTAGCTTTGCAGGAATTTCTTCGCCACCCCATCGCGTGGCGATCCGGATCACATCGTGATTTGAAAATGACCATGATGGCCAGCCGTTCGGTGCGTCCTTGTAGAAGGTTTCAACCGTGTCGCGCACCAATTCCGCATTCATTTTTGGCTGTAAAAGCCCAAACGAATAGGCCGTATGCAGAAGCGCTTTCCCTTCTGTATATTTGCCCATAGTGCCCACCGGGTCATCATCGCTAATTTCACCAACCAAGAGTGTTTCACCAAAACTATCGGTCAGAGTCCTTAAGCGGCCCAAAAATGCCATGTTTTCCGGGCGGGTTCGGTCGTAAACATGCCTTTGCATATTGTAGGGATTGCCGGTGATATGAGCGCGCGCGCGCTCCAGCGGCGGGTTGTCGCGCAATTCCTGGTCGTGAAAGTAGTAGTTACATACATCAAGCCTAAATCCGTCCACACCACGCTCCAGCCAAAACCGACAGGCGTTCAATACAGCGTCCTGCACTTCCGGATTGTGAAAATTCAAATCCGGTTGTTCGCGTAAAAAGTTGTGTAGATAGTATTGGCACCGCTTCGGCTCCCATGCCCAAGCACCGCCCCCAAACACCGATAGCCAATTATTCGGCGGACCGCCATCGGGCTGCGGGTCAGCCCATACGTACCAATCAGCATAAGGATTTATCTTTGATTGGCTGCTCGTTTGAAACCATGAATGCTGGTCTGAGGTGTGAGATAGGACCATGTCGATGAGAACTTTGAGGTCTCGCCGGTGAGCTTCCTCAAGGAGTATGTCGAAATCCTCGAGTGTTCCAAAAATCGGATCGATATCGCAATAATCCGATACATCATAGCCAAAGTCTTTCATCGGACTACGGAAGAATGGGGAAATCCAAATCCCATCAACACCAAGCTCAGATATATAATCAAGCTTCTGAGTGATGCCTGTGAGATCTCCAATACCGTCACCGTTTGCATCGTTAAAACTGCGAGGGTAGATCTGATAAATTATTGCCCCACGCCACCATTCTTTCATTGTGTCTGCTCTTTTTTGATCATGGTTTGATTTCTGATAGGGTAACCCCAAACATTTCAAGAAAGAAGAGGCGCGGTCAAAACGCAGCTTACATAGTCCATGGCAGGCCAATTTGTGAAACCAGATATTGAACCTTATCGTAATTGGGACGGGTGGACCGTTGGAGACGCCGAATTAGAAGCGAGCCTGGCGCGGCTTCAGCCGTTGACATCTGACCAAGGCAATGGGCTGTTTGGCCCTCAATCGATGATGTGGCATGTCGGGCGAGAATCTGTCGCTTTTATTGCGGCTGGCCGCGCGGCTTTGATGCAAAATGCCCACCCCTGGGTTGCTACTGCGATTGACCAACATTCAGCGACAAAACAAGATCCAGTGGGGCGCTTTCGGCGCACCTTCACAACCGTGTTCGCTATGATATATGGAAATTTCGATCAAGCGATGGGCTGCGCCCGAACGCTTCATCGAATTCATAAATCGATAAATGGCGTATTGAATAGTACGTGCGGACCTTTCGAAAAAGGATCTCCCTATTGTGCCAATCATTTGGACGCATTGATGTGGATACATGCGACCCTCTGGGATTCCGCAATCGTCGCTTATGAGGCGGTACTTGGGCCATTATCGCCTGCGCAGAAAGAAGAATACTACAACGACACACGCCTATTTGCGGCGCTCTTTGGTCTGCCTGAGGAAATACTGCCAGAAAATTGGAGTGCATTTACAAAATATGTGGATGATATGGCGCATTCAGAGATTTTGTCCGTAGGCGACGAAGCTCTAGACATTGGCCACTTTGTACTCAATGCGCGGATTGAATTACTCCCGGGTATTCGCCTCCCAATTCCAGGTTGGTATCGCGCTACAACGGCGGGCCTTTTACCCAAACCCATATGCGAGAAATACCGTCTCACTTTTGGACCGCGCGACAAAAAAATTGCCGAAAAAGTATTCGCACGGACAAAGCGCCTCTATCCGTATTTACCGGCAAGTGTCCGCTTTATTCCGCCCTATCTAGAAGCATGCGCTTATATAGATGGAAAAAAGGCACCCAATCTCGCAGTCCGCCGTCTCAGTAAGGTCTGGTTAGGTCAATCA
>JAJFIN010000100.1 GCA_021774955.1 Alphaproteobacteria bacterium
TCACCACCGGTACCTGCGCGCACTTCTAATATTACGCCGCGATCATCGGCTTCGTCTTTTGGTAACAGCAGGATCTGCAGCGCCCGCTCAAGCCCCGGCTCTTGCGCCTTCAAAACACGCAGCTCTTCTTGCGCCATATCCACCATATCACGATCCGCATCCGGATCATCGACAATGGATTGCGTATCTTCAATCTCAGACCGGCACGCCAGGTAACGCCTGATGCCTTCAACAACCGGGGTCATTTCAGCATAGTCTTTTGACAGTTTGACATACTTTTCCGGCGCCAGGTCGGTCGACATCTCAGCTTGCATGCCTTCATAGCGGTCGATCAATCGATCTAATGTTTCTTGCGGGATCACGGATTTGTTCCGAATTCAGGAGTAATAAAAGGGCAATGACATTTAACGATGAGCGCGCTAATCAGCTGCTGATAAAACCGGCTCAATCGCAGCTTCGTTTTGCCCGCTTGTGCGCTCGATCTCTTGAGCCTTGTCCTCAACCAAACGAACCACATGCTCAATCATTTTGTCATTATCGATTTTGTGGTCGGCAAGTCCTGATAAATAGACCATGCCCGACCCGGCACCACCACCAGTAAAACCGATATCCGTTTGTGCGGCCTCGCCCGGTCCGTTGACCACACAACCGATGATCGACAATGTCACGGGTGTCGATATATGGGCCAACCGTTCTTCAAGCACGCGAACGGTCTCAATCACTTCAAAACCTTGACGCGCGCAGGACGGGCAAGAAATAATATTGACCCCGCGATGGCGCAAGTTCAGAGACTTCAATATTTCAAAACCAACTTTAATCTCTTCAACTGGATCGGCCGAAAGTGACACGCGGATCGTGTCACCAACGCCAGCCCATAACAGTGAGCCAATGCCAATCGCTGACTTCACCGTGCCGGAAGTCAATCCACCGGCTTCGGTAATGCCCAGATGAATGGGCGCGTCACAGGCTTCAGCCAGACCATGATAGGCTGCCACCGCCAAGAACACATCTGATGCTTTCACGCTGATTTTGTATTCGTGAAAATCATTATCATCCAAAACGCGCGCATGATTAAGACCACTTTCAACCATGGCCTCGGGACAAGGCTCGCCATAACGTTCAAGCAGATCGCGCTCGAGACTGCCTGCATTGACCCCAATGCGCATCGAACAGCCATGATCTTTGGCGGCCTTAATCACATCGCGCACGCGTTCTTCCGACCCAATATTCCCAGGATTAATCCGCAGGCATGCCGCACCCGCTTCTGCGGCTTCGATGGCCCGGCGGTAATGAAAATGAATATCTGCGACAATCGGGACCTGCGCCGCGGCAACAATTTCTTTGAGGGCAAAAGTTGATTCTTCGTCCGGGCAACTGACCCGCACGATGTCCGCACCGGCTTCTTCCAAGGCGCGAATTTGATCAATGGTCGCACCGGCATCGCTGGTCAATGTATTGGTCATCGACTGAACACTGATCGGTGCATCACCACCGACCGGCACTGAACCAACCATAATTTGCCGAGATTTTCGGCGTTCAATATCTCGGTACGGGCGGATACTCATCGCTCAATCCATATTCAACGGGAGTGTAAGGTCTTAATTCGCCGATTTAGCTTAATCGAGCCCGGCAATCCAATTAAGTTTTTCCAACACAGACACAAGCCTCAACCCAAAGTCAAGGCTCCTCGGCGGCACTTTCTTCAGATCCGCCAGGTAGGTCTGCCGGTGAAGAATGTAATGCATTGACATCAAGATAAAGCCCCGCAAGTGGCCTACCCGTTTCGCCAGCCCTGCCAAGCGTCTTGCCATCAACCATAACTTCAATGGCGCCACCGTCACGCGATGTCAAAACATATTGGTCACCCGGGGATGCCTGATAAATTTCGCCACGGTTCAACACCCGTTCAAACAAAATTGCTTGTTCCGATTCCAACCGCAGCCAGACATCCGCATGTGCTTTGAGCCGAAGCCGTCCATCATTTCCCTCACCCCAGATCTTACCATCGGGAGCCTGAGGGAGGCTTTCCTCTAATTGAGGAGAGACGACTTCTATCTGCTGAGATACGTCGCCCGCGTCTACTTCAGTTGTGTCCTGTGACCCAGCTGTTGCTTCTAACGCTAATTGTGCAGGATCAACCGTCTCACCTACCTCGCGCACAAGCAAAGGGATATCAGAAACATCTGGAAGGTTCGCATCTGAGCTCACCAGAGTGTCAGGATCACCGCCCCATTCCAAAGCGGCAATGTACCAACCCACCATCGCCAAGCCCAATCCGACCAGCGCAACCACAACCCATGCATAGGGGCGCGCGACTCGTTCATCGACAAATCTCGGAATGGCTGTTTCAATCGGTGCCACAACTTCAGTTAATTGTGCTTTATATCGCCGGATACATTCTGGTGCCCCAAGCCCAACAAACTCCGCATAGGAATGGATAAATCCAATGGCGTAGGCAATTCCCGGCAGAGCGTCGTGATCGCTTTCCTCAATGGCTCTAAGATGATTTTTATTGATCTTTAAGGCTTGCGCCGCACTGTCTATATCGTGACCCAAGGCCAAACGTGCCGCCCGCAGATCTGCACCAACGGTTTCGTTCTTGTGGTCTGTATCATCTTTGATCTCTCGAAGATGAATTTTACCATGAACTGGGTTTTGGTTCTTCAGCATTTTCTAGTCTGCAAGCTTCCCATAAGGCACAACGAAACACTCAATTTCGTTTCAATTTACGCTATAACAATCTGGTTACTATTTTGCTTCTCACAACCGGCACCAGCTCAAATGGGTACGTTGTGCTCCATTGCGAATTGTTCAAGCGCGCGCCGCACTGAGTGATCTCCACTCCCCGTCAAAGATTTCATACATTCTTTCAATGGCTCCAAGGGCAAGTGTCGAACCATGCGTTTAACCGGGCCGACGCTGGCTGGCGACATCGATATCGCCCGATATCCCAGGCCGAGCAGCGCCATCGCTTCTATAGGTTTTCCCGCCATTTCCCCACACAGAGACAGTGGCACATTGTGATGCTCCGCGCGTTCCGCCACATGACGGAGAAGCGCCAGGATCGCCGGGCTCAACGCATCATATCGATCCGTTAGTCGCGGATTTGAGCGATCACAGGCAAAGAAAAATTGCACCAAATCATTCGACCCGACCGAAACAAAATCGACCCGCGGTAGCAAAGCATCCAATTGCCACGCCAGTGACGGGACTTCCAACATTGTGCCGACCAGGATGTTGCTTGGTTTTTTACCCCCGCGGCGCTCCATGCGTTCCACTTCAACATTTACCAGCGCCCGCGCTTCTTCATACTCGGCGACTTCCGCCACCAAAGGAAACATGATCCGCAATTCTCTGCCAGAGGCCGCCGCCAACAATGCGCGAATTTGATAACGTAAAAGCCCCGGGCGATCGAGCGCCAACCGAAGGGAGCGCCAGCCAAGTGCCGGATTTTCCTCAGGCTCAGAGTCAAGATAAGGCAGCACTTTGTCACTACCCAGATCGACAGTTCTAAACACCACTGGATGATCTTCAACGCTATCAAGCACGCGCCGGTAAAAATCTGTTTGCTCTTTGAGCCGCGGCAGGGTCGAGCGCACCATGAACTGAAGTTCGGTTCTAAACAATCCGATCCCCGATGCCCCGGTTTCTTCTAAATGAGGAAGGTCGATTAACAACCCGGCATTGATGTTGAGTGTAATGTTCTTGCCATCAAGCGTAATCGCAGGTTCATCTTTCAAGGCACTAAACTGGGCTTGCTGCTCCGCCCTCAAAGAAATCCTATTTGAATAGGCCTTCTCGACATCCGCAGAGGGCCGAATGTGAACAATGCCGCTTTCGCCATCCACAACGAACCGATCGCCCGGTTCCACTTGGTCAACAACGCCTTTGACCCGCCCGACCAAAGGGATCTCCAACGCATTGGCAACAATGGTCGCGTGCGAAGTCGCCGACCCTTCTTCTAAGACCACACCCGCTAGTTTTGACCGGTCATAGTCGAGGAGTTCAGCCGGCCCCATATCGCGGGCGATGACGATGGCATTGTCCGGCAAGCTCGTCATTTCAACATCGCCGATCAGATGGCGTAAAAGTCGATTGGCCAAGTCATCTAAATCGTTCAGGCGTTCTCGCAAATAGGGATCCGGAACGCGTCCCAATCGCTGACGCATATCCATTTGAACTTTTTCAACGGCAGCTTCCGCCGTCAATCCCGACGCAATTGCATCGCGCATCCGATCAAGCCAACCCTCATCGTGGGCAAACATGCGGTAGGTTTCTAATACGTCTTTTGATTCACCGACAAGGTCGACATCCATCGATTGCAATATCCGATCAATGGAGTCTTTAAGTTCTTCAATGCCCGTATCCAAGCGCACAATCTCGGCGTCAATATCTTCGGCAATCCACTGCGCCGCCTTAATTCTCAGCTGATGCAAGACCACAGTCCCGATCGCCAACCCATCTGCAAATGCAACGCCTTCACAATGAACCGGCACGCCCGGGTCAAACCCTCCATTGCCATTGCTAATACCTGCATTATCATCTCGGCCGATAATCTCGCGCGAAACAATCATTTCAGCAAGAACCATAGCCACCGTGTGAAGCGCTTCTTCATCATCTTCCGCATAGTGACGATGCGTTTGGTTCTGAACCACAAGCACACCCAAGACGCGTCCACCGCGCTGGATAGGCACGCCCAAGAAAGAGGTATAGAGATCCTCACCCGTTTCCGGCCGATAGGCAAAATTGGGGTGGGTCGGCGCGTCGGATAAGTTCAAGACTTGTTCGTTGGCCGCTACCGTGCCAACAAGACCCTCGCCCACCTGCAATCGCGTTTTATGCACCGCATCAGGGTTGAGGCCCTTCGTTGCAAATAGCTCTAATTCGGTTTTTGAATTGATCAAATAAGCCGAACAAACTTCCGCGGCCATATTACGCGCAATCAGGTCGACAATCTGGTCCAACCGATCTTGCGTCGACAACCGCTGCGCCATCACCCGGCGCAATTGCGCCAGCATGACCCTCGGGCCTGTCGTATCAACCATCCGTGAAACGGGCATCAGTATCCAACCCAAAATCTATTAGTCGGCATCCAACCCATAAGCCGTATGAAGGGCCCGTATAGCCAGTTCAGTATACTCTGACTCGATAAGAACACTGACTTTAATTTCCGACGTTGAGATCACTTGGATGTTGATCCCTTTCTCGGCCAGCGTTTGGAACATGGTGCGGGCAACACCGGAATGACTGCGCATGCCGATCCCAACAACAGAGATTTTTGCGACATTTTTATCCGCCTGAATGTCGCCAAATTCTCCAGGTTGTGCTCTGGCTTTTAATACATTCACAGCCCGTTCAGCATCGGCCTCCCCAACAGTAAAGGTAATGTCCGTGGTTTTACCGTCTTCGGTGATGTTTTGGACAATCATATCCACATTGAAACCCGCATCAGCGAGGATGCCAAAAATATCTGCTGCAATACCTGGCTTGTCCGGCACCTGACGCAAGGTAATTTTTGCCTCATCGCGCGAATAGGCGATACCACTGACAACTTGCTGTTCCACGATTTCGTCCTCACTGCAAACAAGAGTTCCGGGGAGTTTTTCAGCGTCAAGACTATCTGGATCGAGATAGCTGCTAAGGACTTGCAGGCGGACATCGTGAACCATAGCCAGTTCAACGGAGCGTGTTTGCAAAACCTTAGCACCCTGAGACGCCATTTCGAGCATTTCTTCGTAACCAATTCTGTCAATCTTTTGTGACTTCTCCACAATACGCGGGTCGGTCGTATAGACACCATCAACATCGGTATAGATATCGCATCGATCAGCATTGAGCGCTGCCGCGACAGCCACCGCGCTAGTGTCGGTTCCGCCGCGGCCCAAGGTGGTAATCCGTTGATCACCGCCAACACCCTGAAAGCCAGCAATCACCGCAACTTGGCCTTGCGCCATCCGCTCTTCAATCATCGCTGTATCAATACCATCGATCCGCGCCGCCCCATGCGCGCCATCGGTGCGCACGCAAATCTGCCAGCCCAGCCATGAACGCGCTTGCACGCCTTCTTGTTGCAAGGCCATGGCCAACAGGCCGGTCGTCACTTGCTCACCAGTTGACACCACCACATCATATTCGCGCGCATCATGAAGAGCGGCCACATCGCGCGTCAGCTCGATCAGGCGATTGGTTTCGCCCGACATCGCAGAGACAAGCACTGCGACCTCGTGACCAAGGCCAACTTCGCGTTTGACGTGACGCGCCACATGGCGGATGCGAGAGATGTCCGCCACCGACGTACCGCCGAATTTCATGACCAGTCTGGTCATTGATGCCTCACCATTTAGGTCTTGCCAGTCTTTTATAGCCGGTCAACATTGTCCATGTCGGCGCCATGACCTCTTTAATTGTGAGTCTGGACCCTAGCTACGGGCGCGTGTATAGCGGGTCAAAAGCTGATAATCAAACCGCATGTCGTTAAATTTGAGGACCTTGTGACTAAATTGGACGTAAATGCCGCTTCATCGGTCGATCTTGATGAAATAGCCAAATTTTCTGCCATGGCGGCGGAATGGTGGGATCCCCATGGCAAGTTCAAACCCTTACATCGCTTAAACCCGGCCCGGCTGACATTCATTCGCGATACGCTCGCGCGCCATTTCAAGCGCGACCCGCGCCAACCGAGGCTACTCGACGGCCTCACCATTCTCGATATTGGCTGCGGCGGCGGGCTGCTAAGTGAACCCCTCTGTCGATTAGGCGCAACCCTTACCGGAGCGGATGCTTCTTCGGAAAACATTCAGACCGCCAAAATTCATGCCGAGGCCCAAGGTCTCAACATCAATTATCAAAACATCACGGCAGAAGCTTTGACCATGGCTGGAAAAAAATACGACGCGATCATCAATATGGAAGTGGTCGAACACACCGCCGACGTCCAAGCCTTCTTGTCGACCTGTGCCAGCCTGTTAAAGCCCAAAGGCATTATGATTGTCTCAACGCTCAATCGCACAGCCAAGGCCTATGCCATGGCCATTGTCGGCGCTGAATATGTCATGAATTGGCTTCCGCGCGGAACGCACGACTGGGATAAATTCTTGAAGCCCTCAGAATTAAAACAAGCGCTCGAAGAGGCTGGTCTTACCCCGCAAAAACCAACCGGCATGAGCTATAATCCGCTTAAAGATCAATGGTCTCTATCAGATGATGTTAGTGTCAACTACATGATTGCCGCCACTAAGAATGATCAAGTTACAAGGGACGAAAAATCTTGACCACACTTCGCTTCACTCTCGCTCTTTGCACGGCTCTCATTGCCCACAATGCGCTGCCATCTAGCGCTCATGCGTTCACCGCTATTGCCGTTGGCGACATGGCCAAATGCGAGCAAAGTTTCTGGCAAAAGATCTCGCTTTCAGCCCGCTCCTTGTGGGATGCCAACGCCATACCCAATGCTTTGTCTCAATACCCAACCGCCCAAGTCGCTGATCTCGTCGCCACAATCGATCATGATCTGTTTCTTCTGCTCGGCGATCTCGCTTACGACCACGGCACCAAATCTGATTTCAAATCTTGCTTCGATCCCATCTGGGGCGGCCTGATGACCAAAGCCGCCGCCGTTCCTGGCAACCACGAATATTACACCAACGAAGCAGCCCCCTTTTATGCCTATACCAAAAACAAAGGCATCCGCACTTCAGACACAGGCTATTACAGTTTCGATCAGGACGAATGGCACATCGTCGCGCTAAATACCAATCTATCCGGCGAAGCCATGGCGAAACAAACCAAGTGGCTCCACGATGACCTCGCCGCCAACGATAAAGTCTGTACACTGACCTTTGGTCATCACCCACGCCGCTCCTCCTTCGGCCATGGCGACAATGAAGCCATCGCCCCGCTCTTCCATGAAATGGCAAGCGCCGGTGTGGAACTTTATCTGGTCGGACATGACCACGGCTTTGAAGTCTTTCCTTCACTGGGGGCCGACGGACAACCAAACACCAGCGGTGTTAAACAATTCACAATCGGCACCGGCGGTTACCCTGACCTCAAAGGCCACGCCCAAAGAGGTCAGACCACCAATGAGTTGATCCTCGAACAACACGGCGTGCTCAAACTCTCCCTCGATGAAGGCGCCTATCGATGGGCGTTTATCAATGTCGATGGCAATGAGCTCACAACAGGAACCGCACCCTGTTCCTAAATCGACCGCTCCTTGCCTTGCCAATGGGGATCGCGCAAGAAGCGTTTGAGGAGTTTGCCCGCCGGGGTGCGCGGCATGTCCTCGGAATAATCAAAACTTCGAGGGATCTTGTATTTCGCCAGATGCTCCTGGGCATAAGCTGCAAGGCTTGCCGTCATATCATCGCCCGCCGCCAAAGGGTCGATCAGCTCGACCACCGCCTTGATCTCCTCGCCAAACTCATCGTTCGGCACACCAAAGACGGCAACGTCTTTCACTGCCGGGTGCGCCACCAGCACACTTTCGATCTCCGCCGGATAGATATTGACGCCACCCGATATGATCATGTCGATCTTGCGGTCGGTGAGATAAAGATAGCCGTCCTCGTCGACATAGCCGATATCGCCGAGCGTCAGGTTGGCCTTGCCGCGGTGGCGTTTGGCGGTTTCTTCCGGCTTGTTGTGATATTCAAAATCGGTTCCGGCGAGGTTTTCCTGATAGATCGTCCCCGCCGTTCCGACCGGACATTCATTGCCCTCATCGTCAATAATCGTGACCTTATAACCCTCGGCCGGCTTGCCGACACTTGACGGGCGCGCGAGCCATTCCTGTGAATCAATCGTACTCAGAATACCGCCCTCGGTACCGCCATAATATTCCGTGATGATCGGCCCCCACCATTCGATCATTTGCTTCTTGATCATCGGCGAGCACGGCGCGGCCCCATGCCAGATGATGGCCAGACTGGAGCCGTCAAAACGCGCGCTAAGATCGCCGCCATCCCGGGCCTTGAGCATGCGCACAAATTGCGTCGGCACCATGTGGCTGTTGGTAATCTGGTATTTATCGATGAGCTCAAGCGTTTCGGCCGGATCAAACTTGTGCCGCATAATGATCGAACTGCCGGCCATGAACGGCATCCAGGAAAACGCCCATTGCGCCGAGTGATAGGCCGGTCCACACAGGAGAGATCGTCCACCCGCCGGGGCGCCAAGAGTGGCCCCAACCAGCTGGACCACTTCATGCATGCCTTCCAGCGGACCGCCGACGACGCTCAAGGCCGAACTGCGCACGCCCTTCGGGCGACCTGTCGTACCGGAGGTGTAGAACATGATCCCGCCCGAGACCTGATCGGCCGGTTCATCCGTGGACGACGCCGCAAGCAGTGCTTCATAGTCTTCAAAGCCGTCAGGCGGTGTGCCATCTATGAGGATCTTGACCTTGAGTTTGGCAAGGTCGCCGCAGGCCGCCGCAACATCGGTAAACCGGGCGTCAGCGATCAGAGCCTCGGCATCTGAGTCCTCGACCATGTAACGCACTTCTTCGGCGACAAAATGCCAATTGACCGGAACAACGATATAGCCCGCATGATTGACCGCACCGAGAGTTTCGTAATATTCGCGGCGATTGCCCGACAAGAGCGCCACTGCCGCCCCTTGTTTAACGCCCGCCTTGCGCAAGGCATCAACGAGCTGATTGACACGGGCATTATAATCCGCCCACGTCCGATCCCCGAAATCATCGAGGAGGGCAATCTCATCGCCTTTTTCTGCCGCATAGGGTGTGAATAATTCTGCCATTGGCCTTCCTCTCGTCCATTCCTGCCTTGTTTGGCGGCTCTTAGCGGCCCAACAGGTATTATCTTTCGGCTAAGTATCCACAGATCGAGGGAGCTGGCAACTCCTCGAAACTGAGGAACAGGCGAACGCGGTCAGCGTAGTGGAAGTTGTCGCCCCCTCACCTGCCAAACCTCGGCAATTGGTCGCTGATGCCCGCACCGACAATCACCAGTATAAACGCGGCGAAATCGGGACCGGATGTGGGCGCGCCATCAAAGCCGAAAAGCGCGATGATGGCAACACCGGCACAGACCAGAGTCGCACCCGAGACCAAGCGGAAAGCCGACGGGGTTTTAATTAAAGGAGTCAGAGCCCTTTAATTCAGCTTCATCCGCTAGATTCCATTAGAAAGTGCACCACACTTGTGTTGGTAGGACATGACGGCGTTTTGGTAAGCTGATGTTTTTGCGAAATATCGCGATTAATCTGCCCGTTATATAATGCTAGTGTCAATTAGCAAGTGCTGCATTTGTTGCAGGGGCTGCGCCAAGGATTTCAAATCGCGCCGGGAATTTGACGATAAATTTAGCTCCCTGCCCGGGTTGGCTCTCGCACCCAACTGTTCCGCCGAGCTTCTGAGTGACCAGGTTGTAGAGAATATTCAGTCCCAAACCACTACCGCCGTCACCCCTTTTGGTGGTAAAAAACGGGTCGAAAATCCTGCCCATATGTTCTTCTGGAATCCCTCTGCCATCATCACTGTAAGTCAGGCAGATCTCTCCATTCTCATCTTCCGTAACCTGAATACGTAAACAGCCATTGTCACCTTCCTGATAAGCATGCAGGAGAGAGTTCATCGCCAGATTGGTGACAACTTGTGCAAAAGCCCCAGGATAACTGTCAACCTCAATGTCTTCGTCACACTCGACAACAATTTCATGCGTATTCTTCTTCAAGTTTGGCCGCAGGCTCAGCAATACTTCATCAAGATATTCAGCCAAACCGAAACACCGTCTTTCCTCGCTGGACTGATCAACCGCGACCTGCTTAAAGCTGCGGACCAATTCGGCCGCACGGCGTAAATTGGAAAGAATGATCGAGCTCGATTCATTATTGGTTTGAAGGAATTGATCCAGGTCCGATCGTTTCATACCGCCTTGTTCCAGTTTTTCCGCAAGCTGATCAGCCGCATCCTGCAAAAGCGAACTCGCGGTAACACAAATGCCAATTGGCGTATTTATTTCATGCGCGACACCGGCCACAAGTCCGCCGAGCGAGGCCATTTTCTCCGATTCAATAAGTTGATCCTGAGCCTGCCGTAAATCGTCGAGCGCGCTTTGCAAGTTATCATTAGCCCCGTGCAATTGGGCTGTACGCTCGGCAACACGCTGTTCAAGGCTCTCATTCAACCCGCGAATTTCTTCCTCAGCCCGCTTTTGTTCGGTCACATCCCGGAAGATGCAAATCAAAAGCACCTCGTCTGAGAGCGACAATGCCACTGCCCGCGCTTCAATCCACTCAATCGTGCCGTCGCGGGTCCCATACTGAAATACTTTCGCCTCACCTGTTTCCGCCAACAAACGCATATCGGGCAGCGCTTCACAAGACGGATCGCCAGCCTCTACCTCAATCAATGATGTCAGTGTCTTTGCGCGCAGGGCATCGACTTCCAAGTCGAAAATGCGGGCCGACGCCACGTTGCAAGATTCGATATTTCCTTTTGAATCGAAGATCACAAGGCCATCGATAATCCGCTCCACGATCGCTTCCATACGGCTGCGGCTTTCCCCGAGTTCGTGAGTTCGCAATCGCACCCGTTCCTCCAAGGCGCTATTGAACGCCTGCGCCTCCTCTGCCATGGCGTTGAATGCATTGGAGACAACACCGAGTTCATTTCGAGGATCGACATTGACCCGATAACTAAAGTCACCCGTTTCAAACGCCTTCGCGGCGTCAACCAGCTGACCAACCGGCACGCTAACAGAGCGGCTGATGCGCAGGGCCAACAGAACCCCACCTACTATCAATATAACGGTCGCCATGATAAAGTTGGTGCGCGCATCATTCTTTGACGCGGTAATTTCATTGAGGTGGACCGCAACATAGTCCCCAACCGCCCAATCAATTTTATTGCCCGCTTTGTCGGCGTTTTCCCAAGCCACGTCCAGCGCTTGCTGGGCACTGGAAAGTGCGCTCAGACTATTCCTAAAAGTTCCAAATTGCTTGGCAAGTTGGCTATCCGGTTCAAACACCGCAATTTGTTCGTCGAGATTCGCCAGAACACGTTCAGTGTCAAACGTATTGCTATGAGCGTCCCCTTCCGCCGCCCCAACCTTCGATAGATTGGCGAGCAGCGGCGTCCAGTCCTGCCAGATTGAATCAAAACCAAATTGATGTGGCTTTGCCGCCGCCAAGGAGGCAAAGCGTTCCGCAGCGCCAACAGTTTGCCCCCTCAACTCTTGCTGCCGGTCGTAAGCGTCAAAGAGTTTCTGAGAATGGCCGATAAATTTTTCAACATTGTCATCGATAGCAGAAAAAAGCGGTTGCTCCTCCGCTGGCACCCTGCCATGAACGTCTTGATGGCCCCGGAAACGGCTCCAATGCCCCCGCAACCGCTCCGCGTGTACAACAAATTCGTCCGCGTGTTCTGCGTGACCCAAAAGATAGGCGTTATCATCGTGGGCCATGTACTGGACGCTCACAGCAACGCCATTGAGTTCGTTAATTGCGTCAGCGACCGACCCAAGCTCTCGCAGATCAGCGTAAATCCTAAAGCAAGTTAAAACGAAAAGGGCCGCGAGACCCAGAAACGCGAACCAAATCTGCCGCCGTATTTGGCCTTTTGACCAACCGAAAAATTTCATAGCTTACTTCATATCTTGGGCGGCTGCTCGGTCGCGTCCAAATAGTTTCTGCGTCCGATAAAAAATACCTACTCTCCTTAAACAATGTGTTAAGCTGATTAAACACTGTACTGATTGTTACGATCTGAACTTCGAAAAACTCTGTGAACAGACGTAGAATTCATTGAATGAAATGAAGAACAACTAACAATCACCTCAACAACAAAAGCCAGCGCCATGGTCCAACTTTTTTGCCGCGCGATTTCTAAGCTAACTTTGTTTGCGTTTTCAATTGGAGGTTTCTGGATTCTATTAGGCAAATGCCTCGACTTCAAAACACCTTTCTATTAAAGGGGTCAGAGCCTGACGACTCCCCACGAAATAATATTTGAAATCAAGGGATTAGGTGTTTGAAGAGAGCAACATTCATGGCATTTGGTGATTTTTTCCATCGCCAAACAGATCCAACCTCCAGGAGATGCCATGA